>JAQYVS010000223.1 GCA_030145365.1 Desulfofustis sp.
ATACCATCGGTGACAAACGCCAGTGCAGCCATTGGTTGAAAGATGGCTCCAATCACCCATGCCGGATTAAAGAGCAGCAGGCTTGATAGAGGAACCAGCACTTTGGCAATCATCCCGCTACCAGCAAGCATGATCACCATCAATCCAATGCCAATAACAATGCTTATTTGACAAACCAGTTTGGCAACTCTTTTTGCATTTCCTATATGGCCGGAACCTAAAAAATAGCCGATAACACTCTGAGCCGTGATAGCCGAGGCATCCAGAAACAGACTCGTAAACATCCAAACCTGACGGATCGCCTGGTGTGCGGCCCCTGCTTCAGGGCCTAGTTGCGTAGCAGACCTGGTTGCCAACAAGAGAAAGATAATAAGTGCGCCGGTTCTGATAACCATATCCCGACCTATTTTCAGCAATTTTTTAACATCGCCGATTTTGACGCGGGAGGTAAATCCTATCTTTTTATGCACCCGATAGCAACACAATATCGCTCCGATCCATTGACTGATGCTGGTAGCCAGCGCAGCACCAGCAATTCCCATCACGGGAAAGGGCCCTAAGCCAAAGATCAGCAAGCCATCCAGAACAATGTTTATTGCATTCACCGTCAGAGCGATCAGCAACGGAGAGCGCATGTCTGCAAGACCATACAAAATACCAAATGACGCCATCGAAAGAAGCACTGCCGGACCGCCGAAGGCTCTAATTCTGATATAGGTAACCGCATGATCATGAACTACATCAGTTGCCCCCATAGCTGCAGATATGATGGAGGCAAACACAAGAGCCGCCACAGTCAGAAACAGGCCGATGATTACAGCAAGTAAAATGGCGAGACTACCGATACTTTTTCCAGTGGTTAAATCTTGACGGCCAAGTGCCTGAGAAACTTCCGTCTGACTGCCTACACTTAAAAAATTAAAGAGCCAGAGTCCACTGGAAAGAACCACAGTCCCAACACCAAGCGCAGCCAACGACTCAGCCCCCAGCCGGGAGATAAAAGCTGTGTCCACCAGACCTGTCAACGGCTCGGCAATCATTGAAAACAGTACCGGTATCCAGAGCAGAAAAAAAGTTTTGAACGGTGTTTGTAGAAAGTCTTTTAGATCTGTGGAAGAGGACATGCAGTTCAGTTATAAATATCGGAAAAAGGACCGTAAGGAAAATAGAGCAACGATACGTATCAAAACGAGACTACCAGTATTTTACCGGCAATACCAATTCTTTAGGTAAAAAACCAGGTGACAACATCACATTCCCATTAATTCAATGGTTCTGGGCTAAAACCTTGAAGATAAAGCATTATTGTGTAAAGATGAGCAAGCATCCTAGCTGAAATTTTCAGTCCTTAAAAATGCAGAAAATTGTATCTTATAATCCTGACAGCAAATCCAGGAGATGTATGGAATGACAAAAGAAAAACAAGGCATGCATCGCAATTTAACCAATTATGGAGATCCTGAATTCTCCCTCTATCTTCGTAAGGCCTTTATAAAAGCCATGGGGTATACTGAAGACGCTCTAAATAGACCAGTCATCGGTATCACCAACACCTACAGCGGTTACAACCCCTGTCATGCCAATGTCCCTGAGATAATGGAGGCTGCCAAACGCGGTGTTATGCTGGCAGGCGGACTTCCGGTGGAATTTCCGACCATATCCCTGCATGAATCTTTTGCTTATCCGACGTCGATGTTTTTGCGTAATTTAATGGCGATGGAAACTGAGGAGATGATGAGGGCTCAGCCGATGGATGCAGTAATCTTGATCGGCGGCTGTGATAAAACGGGTCCTGCCCAACTCATGGCTGCGGCAAGTGTTGATATTCCAGCGATTTCAGTGGTAACCGGCCCCATGCTTTCAGGCACCCATCGAGGTGAGCGAATCGGAGCCTGTACCGACTGCAGACGTTTCTGGGCCGATTACCGTGCCGGTGCCATAGATGCGGAAGAAGTTGAAGAAATCACCAACAACCTGGTGCCGAGCGGCGGAACATGCGGCGTTATGGGAACAGCCAGTACGATTGCCTGTATGACAGAGGCCATGGGAATGATGTTACCGGGGGGAGCAACCATCCCTGCCGTACTTGCAGACCGGCTGCGACACGCCGAAGTGGCCGGTGGCCGTGCAGTTGCACTAGCTGCCGAAAAGTTGACTCCTGCAAAGATCATGACAAAAGAAGCCTTGGCGAATGCTCTTCGGATTCTCCTGGCCATCGGCGGTTCAACCAATGGCATCGTTCACCTTGCCGCCATTGCCGGACGTCTTGGAATTGGAATTGACTATCCGGCCTTTGATGCAATGGGAAGGGAAACGCCGGTACTGATCGATCTCAAACCATCAGGGCAGTATTATATGGATGATCTGCATAAGGCAGGTGGTTTGGCTCCAATTTTAAGAGAGCTGAGACCTCTATTAAACCTTGACTGCCTCACCATTACCGGGCGCACACTGGGCGAGGAAATAGACAACCTGCCCAAGCCATATGAGCAGGACGTCGTGAGAACCTTTGATAGCCCAATTCACAGCGGAGGATCCATTGCTGTACTGGGAGGCAACCTTGCAGGCAACGGAGCCATCATAAAACAGTCGGCAAGTACCAAAGAACTTCTGGTGCATACCGGTCGAGCGGTTGTTTTTGATTCAGTTGAAGATCTGTCAAAGCGGATTGACGATCCCGATCTCGATGTACATGAAAACGATGTGCTGGTTATGAGAAACGCTGGGCCCCGCGGAGCGCCAGGTATGCCCGAGGCAGGTTATATTCCAATTCCCAAAAAACTTGCCCAGCAGGGAGTCAAGGATATGGTGCGCATTTCTGATGCTCGGATGAGCGGTACTGCCTTCGGTACCATTATTCTGCACGTTTCCCCCGAAGCCGCCATCGGTGGGCCACTTGCTCTGGTAAAGAATGGGGATTCAATTACTCTTAATGTTCCGGATCGACTGCTCATATTACACGTCACGGAAGAAGAGCTGCAGCGTCGTCGCGGGCAATTGATTCCTGCCGCCGATACCTCAACAATGCGCGGCTATCTTCGTCTTTTTCATGAACATGTAACTCAAGCAGAAAAGGGTTGTGATTTTGATTTCCTGTCGGCTAACCGGATCAGGGAAACGACGCCCTGACGTTTTAAACGATTCCCCGTTCTGCCCACATTTTTTTCAATCTGTTGTCACTCTCGGGGTTAACTGCTCTGGGAGGCATGTCTCCTTTCAAAATAGCCTCAACCTGTTCAACAGCACTCCACGCCTGGGCCTCAGCGTTCTGCACCGTCAGTCCGCCAAGATGAGGCGTCGCCACCACACCTTCAAGTTCAGCCATATGCGGCGACGGCCGCTGATCTGCTCCACGACCGACATCCATTGCAAGTTTGGCTATGCGTTTTTCCCGGTAGGCTTGCTCAAGGGCTTCTTCGTCAACCAGGTTACCTCGCGAAACATTAATGAAATAAACATCTTGCTTCATCAGGGAGATGGTGTCTGCATTGATCAGGTTTTCAGTCTCTTTTGTCGCGGTAGCCAGCGGCAAAACAAAATCGGACTCTTTCAGCAGAGTTGGAAGGTCAACCTGCTCCACCTCTTCTTGATCAACAGTGACATACGGATCATTAACCAATACCCGCATCCCTAACGCCACCAGCTTTCCAGCCAGATAACTGCCTATTGCACCGTACCCGACAATACCGGCTGTGCTGCCGTTTAACTGTCGCCCCATATGAGATGGAGGCATATTCTCTGCCTTGAAATCAATCGTTGAAGCAGTTACATCACGAGCCAGGTCCAGCATGAGAGCCAGGGCCATCTCCGCAGTCGCAGGAATAAACGCCGGTACTGAATTTGCGACAAGAATATCGTTGGCCGATGCCGCACCAACATCCACATCGCTGATATCAACCTGAGGGCGAAGAAAGACTGCCAAATCGGATAACTCATCAAAAATAGCGCTCTTGCCATGGGTGGTCCGGTGACAGACCATTATCTGGCAACCTCTGGCCGCTTCAATCAACTCTTCTGTGGTCAGATCCCGGCTCTTTGGATTCACAACCACTTGGCTGATTTTCATTAGGGCTGCATGAGCTTTCTGAAAATAGATCCTCAGATCTTCCGGGTTGTGAGATAGAAATACTTTTATCATGATTTTCTCTTCATCAATATTTTCTAATTGAGCGGAGACGGCGGGGATACTTTAAATTTCTCCCCCCAGCCAATTAATTTATCTATAATTCCTGGAAAGAGTGTAACACCATCAGTCAGTGCCTCACGTCGACGAGCCAGACCTGCTTCACCAGGTACCCGAACCGGAGGATCATTATCTTCGTGATTAGATTTCCGACAGGCGTCTGCAAGCCAACTTGATTCCCGTTTGAACGGGTCGGCGCCGCCAAAAGCTTTTATATCCTGCACCTGGACAAAGACTGAAGATCCCCATTCTGTTACACCATCGGCTCGCCCGTATCCACCTAGCCCCGAAGTAAGGGCTTCCACTAAAAGACCAAGCCCAAAACCTTTGTGACCACTGTCTATACCTCCTAGCGGTAGGATACTGCCGGGAGGATCACTAAAAATCAGCGACGGTTCATTACTGACATTTCCATCACTATCTTTGAGCCACGGATGTGGTAATTTTTCACCTGCTTTCATGGATCGCATACATAAACCATTGGTTGTCGTCGACATGGAAATGTCCAGGACCACCGGATCACCTTCCGTCGGGATCCCTGCTGCAACAGGATTAGGCGAATAGACAGGTGTTGTGCCGCCATGGGGAGCTACCGTACTGTTCGCCGGATCTGAGCATATCAAAAGACCGAGAAAGTCCTGCTGGGTAACCGGCAACATGTAAGCGGCCAAACAGCCAATATGTGAACAGCGCCGGATGACTACTGTTCCCGTGCCATATTCACGGGCCATATTGGATGCTGTTGTAAAGGCCCTATCAACAAGCCAAGGCCCAACCAGGTATTTACCGTCCCAGAGTTCAGCTACCGGTTTGGCAGACAACACTTCCGGATCACCTTCAAGCGCCATTTCCCCGCTTTCAATACTTTTCAGATATGGGACCAGAAGCTGTAAACCATGCGTGGTATGGCCGAGTAAATCTCCCTCAATCAAAATACGGGCAACCACATCAGCCCTGATTGGAGCCATGCCTGCTGCGATAAACAGTTTGCAGGCAAAATCTGTCAGTTCCAACACATCAAAGCGTTGCATACCCATTGCACACCTCCATTAGCGACCGTATGAACGTTAGATTTATTTAGTTTGAATTGAAAAACCAACCGGTTAAAGACATATCCTTTATTGGTTAGGGCCTGACGAGTAATTACAAATAATCAGAACCCATAAAGTTCAGCAGGATTGTCTCTCAAAATCATTGTGCGGACAGGTGGTTCATCTACCCAGTCAAATAATACATCCAGTAAATCGGCTTCATCCGGAGGACTCTTCTGGCCCGGGTGCGGCCAATTGCTTGCCCAGAGCATTCGCTCGGGAGCGGCTTTAGCCAGTGCCTGTGCTTCAGTTGCCACATCCGACCAAAGGGGTGGTCCCGTTTCCGAAGACTCGTAAGGTGCCGAAAGCTTTACCCAGCATCGGCCAGATTCAAGAAATGATAAAAGAACTTTAAGAGCAGGATGGTCTGTCGACACCGGCCCCATAAATCGGCCGACATGATCTACAACTAAGTCTCCGGGTAAACGTCTCAACAATTCCTCTCGTTCCAGGAACTCTCTGCCATTCATCTGAAGTTGCACGTGCCAGCCGAAATTATGGACCCGGGCGGCCATCTCCTCAAAAACTGCCCACTCAAGCGCTCCACCGGGAAGCATATGAAAGCGAATCCCTCTCACTCCCTGCCTGGTAAACTTCTCAAGTTCAGCATCTGTTACAGTGGGATCCGGCACCATAACGCCCCGGGCATTCGCCCCAAAAGCTTTCATCGCTTCAAGTTGGCATGAATTGTCAGTCCCGTATGTGGTTGGCTGAACGACAACCACCCGTTCAAGGTTCAATCGTTTTTGCACTGCACGATAGGTATCCACCGTGGCATTTGGTGGCGTCATAAGCGCTGTTGGGGCGGACGGAAACTCGTCGTTATAGAAATGCATATGCGTGTCACAGCTACCTGGCGGGGTAACCAATTGTGGAGCTTTTCCTCCCTCTGCAGCACTCATATCCGCACCTCCTTTTCGTTATTCTTTATATTTCACCATGGACTTTGACGAACTCACTGGATCATCCTGACGAAAGGCTCCTCATCTGCTCCTTCCAGCTTGCATGAAGTGCTACCAACCTGTCTTCAAATGCGTCTTTTTCGGGATCAATCCGGTTCGCCTCCCGCTCAAACCAGTCGATCATCATTTTAACACCATCATTTAGGGTGATTTCACAATTAAAATCGGGAACCGCGCTTTTGATTTTGGTGTTATCAAACAAACCGACGAAGGTTTTTTCAAAATAGAGATGACTGAATAAATCGGGGTCGGCTGCAACTAAAAGCTCCGATGAAATATGTACGATGTGTGGTTCGAGGCCCAGTACTTTTCCAAATTCCAGATACAGATCCTCCCATCGGCAGCGCTCCTCGCTACAGGCGTGATAGGCCTCGCCGTAAGTCTGCGAATTACCCACCACCCCAACAAAGGCTTTGGCAAGATCCGGTGTAAAAGTAAAACTCCAGGCCGTACTGCCATCTCCAAACATGACCAGGGGTTTTCCATT
>JAQYVS010000226.1 GCA_030145365.1 Desulfofustis sp.
GAGGGTGGACGTCATACCCCGTTCTTTAACGGATATCGTCCTCAGTTTTACTTCCGAACCACAGATGTCACGGGAGTTGTGACCTTGTCTGAGGGAGTAGAGATGGTTATGCCTGGAGACAACGTGTCGGTAGATGCCGAGTTGATCACTCCGATCGCGATGGACGTCGGACTTCGCTTTGCGATTCGCGAAGGTGGTCGCACGGTAGGTGCAGGCGTTATTAGTGAAATTATGGCCTAAGGTGCTTAGATGATACCTACAGAAAAAATACGTATACGCCTCAAAGCGTATGACCATAAATTGCTGGATCAATCCACCCATGAGATTGTAGATACGGCCCGTCGCACCGGTTCTTCCGTTGCGGGACCGATTCCGCTGCCGACCTCGGTGAAGAAGTTCTGTGTTCTTCGTTCACCCCATGTGGATAAAAAGTCCAGAGAGCAGTTTGAGATGAGGACTCACCGTAGGCTTCTCGATATTCTCGAACCGACTCAGCAGACCATTGACTTGCTGATGAAACTTGAACTCTCAGCCGGTGTTAACGTTGAGATTAAATTACCGTAATCAGCAGAAAAAATAGATTAACTGAAGTATCGGATACGATTATGCCAAAGACACTAGGTATATTGGGTAAAAAAATAGGAATGACCCGGGTATACGATGACCTGGGATTTGCGATTCCAGTCACCGTCGTAGAGGCTGGTCCCTGTATCGTTCTCCAGGTAAAAACCGTTAAAGGTGAAGGGTACAACGCCCTTCAGCTGGGGTTTAATGCCAAAAAACCGAGCAGGGTTAACAAGCCGCAAGCTGGTCATTGTAAAAAGGCGGGCGCTGATGGTTTTTACCATATTCGCGAATTCCGCGTAGAAAACCCGGAAGCGTTTGAGGTTGGACAGCAATTGCCGATCGACACTGTTTTCAAAGTCGGAGACAGGGTTGATGTTCAAGGCAAAAGCAAGGGGCGCGGTTTTCAGGGTGTTATGCGACGTCACGGATTTAAGGGCGGCGGCGCATCCCATGGCTCAGGATTCCATCGGAAACCTGGCTCCATAGGCTGCAGTGCATGGCCGGCCAGGGTTGTCAAAGGGAAAAAAATGCCGGGACGCATGGGCAACGATACGGTTCTGAAAAAGAATATGAGAGTGATCGATATCAGGCCGGAAGATAATGTTGTGCTCTTGAGAGGATCTGTTCCCGGAGCCAAGAACGGCTTACTGAAAATATTTTCAAAATAGAAGATCAGTTAAAGCCGGTTCAAGGAGAAGCTAATGTCAACGGTAGAAGTTAAAAATGTGAAAAACGAGAAGGTCGGTGAGGTTGAATTAAACGACCTGATCTTCAATCGTGAGGTTAAGAAGTACGTGCTCCACGATGTGGTTCGCAGCCAGCGAGCTGCAAAAAGGGCAGGGACCGCCAGTACCAAGACCCGCGCTGATGTCCGCGGTTCAAGTGCCAAGCCGTGGCGCCAGAAAGGTACAGGCCGTGCTCGTGCCGGTACCAGAAAGTCTCCGATCTGGAGAGGCGGCGGCGTTGCCTTTGGCCCGAAACCCCGTGATTTCAGTTTCAAGCTTAACCGCAAGGTGAAGCAGCAGGCGGTGTCGATGGCATTGTCCGCACGTTTTCAGGAGGGAAATCTGGTAGTTATTGATGATTTCTCAATGGAAGCGATCAAAACCCGCGATTTTGTCAATGTTATGCAGGTTCTGGAACTGAACAACGCGTTGATTGTTGTAGATTCGGACAACGAAACATTGAGCAAGTCATCGCGTAATGTTCCGGGATACAAGGTTATGAAAAGCGAAGGATTGAATGTCTACGATATTCTTCTGCATGAAAAACTTGTGCTTTTACATCCCGCCATCGAAAACCTGGAAGAGAGGTTGACGGTATGAAAAATAGTCACAGCATTCTCAAGGGCCCCTGCCTTACTGAAAAGGCGAGCCTGCAGCAGGAGCTGAACAACAAGGTTGTTTTCAAAGTTCATCCTGAAGCTAACAAAATCGAAATCAAGGAAGCGGTCGAGAAGATGTTCAACGTTAAAGTTGGAAATGTCAGGACAACTTCCATGCCCGGAAAGCAGAAGAGAGTTGGGCGCTATATCGGTTATACAAAAAGCTGGAAGAAGGCGTACGTCACCCTGAGCGAAGGGGAAATCAGCTTTGTCGATGAATTGTAATAGAGGCGTAAGCGTAAACCGTACAATAACCGTTGAAACGAAAAAGTTAACCAACGCAAATATGATGGAGCGATTGGGAAATCATGGCCATAAAGACTTATAAACCAACATCACCCGGTAAAAGACACCATGTGTCAACCACGAACCCGGACTTGTCAGACAATGGGCCCGAAAGAAGCCTCGTGACGAGTCTTTCCAAAAGCGGCGGCCGGAACAATTACGGCCGGATAACTTCACGTCACCGCGGCGGAGGGCACAAGAGAAAATACCGGATTATTGATTTTAAACGTAATAAAATTGATATTACCGCAAAGGTCGTATCCATTGAGTACGATCCGAACAGGTCTGCAAATATTGCCCTGCTCAGCTATCTCGACGGTGAGAAGAAATATATTCTTGCTCCGGACGGCATCGCCGTCGGCGATCAGGTTGTCGCCGGAGACAAGGCTGATATTCAGCCAGGCAATTGCCTGCCGATGGCTAATATCCCGCTGGGTACCATCATCCATAATATAGAGATGAAGCTTGGCAAGGGGGGGCAGCTTGTGCGCAGCGCTGGAGCCTCTGCCCAGTTGATGGCAAAAGAGGGGAGTCACGTACTGGTAAGACTACCTTCCGGTGAAGTTCGTAAATTTCATCATCTCTGTCGAGCCTGTATAGGTCAGGTTGGGAACCGGGAGCACGAGAGTTGTAAACTCGGTAAAGCCGGTCGTACCCGATGGTTCGGTAAAAGACCGTCCGTTCGTGGTGTGGCAATGAACCCGGTCGATCACCCGATGGGCGGTGGTGAAGGAAAGAGTTCAGGCGGTCGCCATCCATGTACACCATGGGGACAGCCGACCAAGGGTTACAAGACGAGAAGGAAAAATGCGTCTGACAAGATGATTGTCAAGCGAAGATCATAATAAGGAGTAAGTAATGTCTCGTTCAGTAAAAAAAGGACCTTTCGTAGACGATCATCTGGCGAAAAAAGTGGAGAGGGCTGTCGAGTCTGGGTCAAGAAAAGTTATCAAGACCTGGTCACGTAGATCGGACGTAACACCGGATATGGTCGGCCTTACGTTTGCCGTTCATAACGGTAGAAAGTTTGTGCCAGTCTTTGTCACCGAGAATATGGTGGGCCACAAGTTCGGGGAGTTCTCACCCACTAGAACCTTCTACGGTCACACCTCGGATAGAAAGAGATGATAATAAGCAGTTTGTGTCATTTAGGTATTGGGAGCAAATAAGATGGAAGCGCGAGCCGTTGGAAAGTATATCCGGATATCACCGCAGAAGGTCAGGCTGGTGGCCGACGTGGTTCGGGGAATGGATGTCGATAAGGCAATAACCACCCTGAAGTTCATGCCCAAAAAAGGGGCTAAGATTTTACGTCAGGTTATCGAGTCAGCCGTGGCCAATGCAACCCAGGATGACCAGGTAGATGTGGACAATCTGTTCGTCAAGAAAATTGCCATTGACGGAGGGCCGTCGCTGAAGCGAATTCGACCTCGGGCAATGGGAAGGGCAACAAAGATCATCAAGCGTACCAGCCACATAATGGTGGTTTTGGATGAAGCGTAATAGGTCGCTAACGAAGCTAATAAAGTGAACTAAAAACACAAGAGCTACTCAGTTGGAGGATTATTTTGGGCCAGAAGGTTAATCCAATAGGACTAAGATTGAATATAACCCGCACTTGGGATTCGATCTGGTATGCCGATAAGGACTATTCTACTTATCTGATTGAAGATCAGAAAATACGTAAGTATCTGAAAAAACGTCTTTATCATGCCGGTCTTTCAAAGACTACAATGGAGCGTACTGGTGACAAGGTCAGGGTCAAACTGTTCACCGCCCGTCCGGGTATTGTGATCGGTAAAAAAGGCGCTGAAATTGAAATACTGAAAAAGGATCTGGAAAGCCTTGTGGACCGCCCTGTTACGTTGGATATTCAGGAAGTTCGCAGGCCTGAGGCCGATGCCCAGTTGGTTGCTGAAAATATAGCTTCTCAACTTGAGCGAAGAGTGGCTTTCAGACGGGCTATGAAAAAGGCGGTCAATTCTGCACTCAGGTTTGGTGTACAGGGTATCAAAATTTCCTGTGCCGGTCGACTCGGCGGTGCTGAAATGTCCCGCAGCGAATGGGTGCGCGAAGGTCGGGTGCCTTTGCATACTTTACGTGCAGACGTTGATTATGCTCTGGCCGAAGCCAAAACCACCTACGGGATCATCGGTGTGAAAGTATGGATCTTTCACGGTGAGGTTCTAGATGAACAGGAAGGCGAGAGCTGAGACGACCCGACGCCTGGTTTCAGATTAGACTATTTTCGGAGTAAGACATGTTAAGTCCCAAAAAGGTAAAACATAGAAAAGTATTTAAGGGCAGATTGCGGGGGAAAGCTCAACGCGGTTCTTCAATCTCTTTTGGTGATTTCGCTCTTAAAGCTACGACCAGCGGTAAAATGACCGCCCAGCAGATTGAAGCTGCCCGTGTGGCGATTAGCAGAAAGATCAAACGTGGCGGGAAAGTGTGGATCAGGGTTTTTCCCGACAAACCGGTAACCAAGAAGCCGGCTGAGACAAGAATGGGTAAAGGTAAGGGAAGTCCAGAGTTCTGGGTCGCCCCGGTTAAGCCAGGCAAGATACTTTACGAGTTGTCTGGTGTTGAAGAAGAACTTGCCATTCGTGCTCTTACGCTTGCGGGTAATAAACTTCCCTTTAGAACAAAAGTTATTTCCAAGAGGGAAACGCTATGAAAGCTGAAGAGTTCAGGAAAATGAGCGAAGAAGATCTTGCGAAGAAAGAAGCGGAACTCCGGGAAGAACTCGGAAATCTCTCTTTCCAGCATCAATTAAGGCCTTTGGAAGATTCCTCGCGTCTGAAAAAAGTTAAAAAAGATATTGCGCGGATCAGAACCGTTGTTAACGAAAAGTCTCTGGGTTGAGACACTCTCTGTCGCGGTAATAACGCATTACAACATCTTGAAATTAGATTATGAGCGAAAATAAAAAATCAAGGAAAACCAAGACTGGCTCTGTTGTCAGCAACCAAATGGAAAAGACGGTAGTCGTCCGTGTCGAACGTAAGTTCCGTCATAAATTTTATGGCAAATACGTGAAAACGAGCGTCAAGTATCTCGCCGATGATCCGAATAACAGTTGCAACATCGGAGACGTTGTACTCATTGAGGAATGTCGTCCTTTGAGCAAAAGGAAACGATGGCGGGTTAAGTCGGTGCTTGCGCAGGCAGTCTAATAGGTCGCTTCAAAACAGATCAACAGACAACTGCATAGGCGGATAGAGAGTCAGGTGAGATTATGATACAGACAGAAACAATGCTAAATGTCGCTGATAACTCAGGAGCACGGAAGGTGCTCTGCATCAGGGTTCTTGGCGGCACCAGAAGAAGATATGCCGGTATCGGCGACGTTATTGTTATCACGGTAAAAGAGGCGATTCCCCATGCCAAGGTCAAAAAGGGGGATGTCATGACTGCTGTTATCGTTCGGACCAAGAAGGAAATGAAGCGAATGGACGATACCTGGGTCAAATTTGATGACAACGCTGCCGTGATTCTATCTCAGGTGGGTGAACCAATCGGTACCCGTATTTTCGGACCGGTGGCCCGTGAGCTGAGGAACCAGGGATTTATGAAGATAATCTCACTGGCTCCTGAAGTACTGTAGCGGATATATTGAAAGATTGGACAGGAACAATAGGTAAAACAATGACACTAGGTAGAACATACCTGAAAGCCGACGATCAGGTTGAAGTAATCGCCGGAAAAGATAAAGGCCGGGTAGGTAAAGTCTTGAAGGTGTTTCCTGCCGAGAGCAAGGCTACCGTGGAACGTATCAATATGATAAAACGGCATACCAAGCCGCGTGACGCGAGCCAGCAGGGACAGATAGTTGAACGGGAAGCTCCGATTCATGTCTCTAATCTCCTGCTTATCTGCCCTGAGTGTGCGCAGACTGGCCGGATCGGCAGAAAAGTTCTGGAAGATGGCACGAAGGTTCGCTTCTGCAAGAAATGCAGCGAATCTATCGAAAGCAAATAACAGGTCACGACAAAGAGTGACGTCAGGAGTTATACATGGGTGCGCTTAAGGATTTTTATAATAACGATTGTGTTCCTGCGCTGAAAGAGGAGTTTGGTTACACCAATCTCATGCAGGTCCCCAAACTTGAGAAAATCGTACTGAACATGGGACTTGGTGAGGCGGTGCAGAACCCGAAAATTATTGAAGGTGCTGCGCAGGAGTTGACCTTGATTGCCGGCCAGAAAGCGGTGGTCACCAACGCCAAAAAGTCTATCGCCACGTTCAAGCTCAGGGAAGGGATGCCAATCGGCTGCCGAGTGACGCTACGCGGTGAAAAGATGTATGATTTTTTCAGTAAGCTGGTCAATATCGCTTTACCCCGGGTTCGCGACTTCAGAGGCATGTCACCCAAAGGGTTTGACGGTCGAGGCAATTACTCGCTGGGTGTGAAAGAACAGATTATCTTTCCTGAGATCGATTACGATAAAATGGATAAGATTAAGGGGTTGAATATATCAATTGTCACCTCTGCCCCGAGTAACAACGAGGGATTGTCCCTGTTACGGCTGATGGGTATGCCGTTTAAGAAATAAATCGGCGCAGTAAAAAAGCGCCGTCATATCGACTTATTTGGAGGTTGGTTTGGCTAAAAAATCAATGATTGCACGTTCGCAACGGGAACCCAAGTACAAGGTTCGTAAATATAACCGCTGCCCACTTTGCGGGCGTTCGCGGGCGTATATCAGAAAGTTTGGCGTGTGCCGGATCTGTTTCAGAACCCTGGCCTCAAAAGGTGAAGTGACCGGAGTGACCAAATCGAGCTGGTAAGAGAGATGGGTACTGAACAAGTCAAACGTTTGATTCATAGAAGGAGTATCTCGCTATGTCAATGAGCGATCCCCTGGCAGACATGCTGACCAGGATACGAAATGGAGTAATGGCAAAACTTGATTCGGTGGAAATGCCGAAATCAAGAATTAAGGTGAACGTTGCTAAGGTTCTGCAGGAAGAAGGGTACATTTCCGGATGGGAAGTCACCGAAGATGGACCTCAGGGCACGTTGATCATCAACCTGAAGTACGGACCCAACCAAGAATCGGTTATTACCGGTTTGACGCGGGTAAGTAAACCGGGTTTGAGACAATACGCCCGGACAGGTTCCATACCGACTGTGCTTAACGGACTCGGTGTTGCCATCATCTCAACGTCCAAGGGTTTGGTTACTGACCGAGCTGCCAGAAAGATGAATATTGGCGGCGAGATTCTTTGTCAGGTGTGGTAACACCAACTATCGGAGGAAAAAATGTCCCGAATTGGAAAAATGCCAATAGAGATTCCCGCGGGTGTCAAGGTCGAAATCAAAGGCCAGGATATCACGGTTACCGGCAAAAAAGGAAATTTGAGCCGTACAGTACGCCCCGAAATTGAGATAAAACTCGAAGACGGCAAGGTACTGGTCAGCGGTGATAACACAGACAAAAAGATCAATGCTTTCACCGGATTAACCCGCTCGCTGATCAACAATATGGTGGTTGGTGTGGTTGATGGTTTCAAAAAAGTCCTGGTCATTGAAGGCGTTGGTTATCGGGCCAGTGCTTCAGGCAAGAAATTGTCTTTGAGCGTCGGTTATTCGAATCCGGTGGAGTTTAATCTGCCCGATTCAGTTACCGGCAGTGTAGATAACAATACGACCATTGTTCTGGAATCAATTGACAAAGAGATACTCGGCATGACCGCTGCTCAGATCCGTGCTATTCGTAAACCTGAGCCATACAAAGGCAAGGGGATCCGCTACGAAGGTGAATACATCCAGCGCAAGGCCGGGAAAACAGGCGCAGCAGTTTAGTCGGTAATTAATTAACAGACGATATCTAACTGGTAGAGATAAAAAGATGGCTAGAACAAATTCCAGTGCCGTAGCCCGTAAGAAAAGGGTAAAACGGATTCGAAAAAAAGTAATAGGTACAAGTGAAAGGCCTCGTTTGCGTGTTTTTAAAAGCAGCAGGCATATCTATGCCCAATTGATTGATGATAGTGCAGGCACTACACTTGCGGCAATGTCAACAGTCGATAAAGCATTTGAAAGTGAAAAAGAAAAAGGAAAAACCGCCGATGCCAAAAAAGTTGGCATATTAATCGCCGAAAAGGCGAAAGCTGCCGGGATCTCCCAGGTGGTCTTTGATCGAGGCGGTTGTATTTATCACGGTCGTGTCAAGGCTCTTTCAGAAGGAGCCCGTGAAGGCGGTTTGAATTTTTAATTTGTATTAATGGGGGTGTTCCTTGTCTGAATTTAAACGTTCCAAAGGCGAAGCGACCGAGGAACTTATTGAAAAGATTGTCTATATTAACAGGGTTGCCAAAGTTGTAAAAGGTGGACGCCGGTTCAGTTTTAGTGCAATCGTGGTGGTCGGGGATGGAAAAGGTAAGGTCGGTTACGGACTCGGCAAGGCCAATCAGGTTCCCGAGGCCATTCGTAAGGGAATAGAAAGAGCGCGTAAGGACATGGCTTCTGTGTTGCTCACCGACACTTCAATACCGCATGAAATTATTGGCAGATATGGTGCCGGTAAGGTTTTGCTTAAACCAGCTTCTGCTGGTACTGGTGTGATTGCCGGTGGTCCGGTTCGCGCGGTATTGGAAGCTGCAGGGGTGAGCAATATTCTGACCAAATGTCTTGGTTCCCATAACCCGCATAACATGGTTAAGGCGACGCTTGACGGCTTGAGACGGTTGAGAAGTGCTCGTAGAATTGCAGAGCTGCGCGGCAAAACGGTCGAGGAAATCACCGCTTGATTTGAGGTGTACCTCTAGATTTTAGCTCGTGCCAACAGATTATTATAATATTGAAACGGTGTAGTCAGATGGCTGATACAATTACCTTTACCTGGGTCAAAAGCGAGATCGGCAGTACAAAAAAGATCCGCGCTACCCTGACCGGGCTTGGGCTTACCAGAATGCAGAAGACAGTAACACGTAAGGATACTCCTGAAATGCGAGGTATGCTTGCCAAGGTTGCGCATCTTGTTCGTGTGGAGGAGGCGTAAATGATAACTCTTGCAAATCTTTCTCCCCAGAAAGGATCAACAAAAGATAGAAAACGGCTCGGCCGGGGACCGGGTACTGGTCTCGGGAAAACCTCTGGGCGTGGACATAAAGGTGCTAAATCCCGTTCGGGTTACAAATCTAAACCGGGATTTGAGGGCGGTCAGATGCCGCTGCAGAGACGTTTGCCGAAGCGTGGCTTCAACAATAAGTTTCGCAAGGAATTTGTTATCGTCAGCCTGACTCAGCTTGACTCATTTGAGGGTGGACAGGAAATTACCAAGGAAGCACTTGTTGAGGCTGGAATGGTTAAAACTGGTCGACTGGTGAAGGTTCTCGCCAACGGTGAGATCTCCAAAGCGCTCACCGTGAACGTTGACAAGGTCAGTGCTCAAGCAAAAGAGTTGATTGAGAAAGCAGGCGGTACCGTAGTTGAGAATTCACCGGCTGCAGAGTAGAACCAGGCTAGTTTATATAAAGTGGCAGCCCGACTTTAAGGGGTGCCGCTTTTTTATCGTCCAAGGACAATTATGAGCGGATTGCAAAGCGCAGCACAGATCCCTGAATTACGTAAAAGGATTCTGTTTACTCTTATTATGCTGGCGGTATACCGAATCGGTGTTCAAGTACCGACACCCGGTATTAACAGTGAGGCACTCACTGCCTTTTTCCAGCAGAACGCCGGCACGCTGTTCGGTATGTTCAATATGTTTTCCGGTGGGGCGTTGGAGAATTTTTCCATTTTCGCTCTCGGAATCATGCCCTATATCAGCGCCTCGATTATTATGAATTTGCTCACCGTTGTTATTCCCCAACTTGAATCACTGAAGAAAGAAGGGGAATCCGGACGCCGCAAGATAACGCAATATACCCGTTACGGTACTGTTGTCTTGAGTATTATTCAGGGCTCCTTTATCGCTGCTGGCCTGGAAGGAATGACTGGTCCTGGTGGAGAGATGATTGTTCTTGATCCCGGGGTTCAGTTTAAACTGATGACCATGATTACCCTGACCGCCGGTACATCGTTTCTCATGTGGCTTGGGGAGCAGATGACAGAACGTGGGGTAGGGAATGGAATCTCCCTGATCATCTTCGCAGGTATCGTGTCTCGCGGTCCATCGGCAATCATCAACTCATTTGAGTTGGTTAAGGCAGGGGAAATACAGGTTTTCTTTGTGCCTTTTATCATCTTGATGATGTTCGGGATAATCACTCTGATTGTCTATTTCGAAACGGCCCAGAGAAGAATTCCGATACAGTATGCCAAGCGGGTTGTGGGCCGCCAGGTTTACGGAGGGCAGAGTTCACATCTGCCGTTGAAGATAAACGTATCAGGTGTTATTCCGCCGATTTTTGCTTCATCGATCATGATGTTTCCAGCAACCATTGGCAGCTTTATACAAATTGACTGGGTGCAGCGGGTATCGGCCGCCATGTCCCCGGGCACAATATATTACTACATCTGTTTTATCGTTATGATTGTCTTTTTCTGCTTTTTCTATGCGGCGGTTCAATTTAAGCCCGAAGATGTGGCTGAGAATCTGCGGAAAAATGGTGGATTTATACCAGGTATCAGACCTGGTAAGCGCACGGCTGAATTTATCGACAAGGCGTTAACAAGACTCACCGTTATCGGCGCTATTTATCTGAGTGCTGTGTGTGTTTTACCGACATTATTGATAGCGAAACTTAACCTGCCTTTTTACTTTGGCGGTACAGCCCTGCTGATTATAGTTGGTGTGGGGATTGATACAATTTCCCAAATTGAGTCTCACCTGGTGATGAGAAACTACGAAGGTTTCATGAAACAGGGGAGAATTAAGGGTAGGAGATAATAGGTGTCTGCTTCAGCAAACACTCCGGCCGGAAAACCCATCACGATTAAGAGTCCTGATGAGATCCGGATCATGGAGGAAGCAAACCAGATTGTGGCTGAAGTTCTGGTTCTATTGCAGAACACCGTCGACCAAGGCATTACAACCTTTGAACTCGATAAACTGGCAGAGGATCTCTGTACCAGGAGAAAAGCAGTTCCGGCGTTTAAAGGGTATCGTGGGTTTCCCGGAAGTTTATGCGTATCGATCAACGAAGAGGTTGTTCACGGCATTCCGTCGAGGAAA
>JAQYVS010000315.1 GCA_030145365.1 Desulfofustis sp.
TTCAGCTTTCATCCGGTCAAACACATTACGACGGCCGAGGGTGGCATGATCACCACCGATGATCCGCATCTGGCTCAAAAGATGCGCGTCTTCCGAAATCACGGTATAACGAGTGATCATCGTCAGCGCGAAGCTCAAGGCTCCTGGTTTTATGAGATGGTGGACTTGGGCTACAATTACCGACTTACGGATGTCCAATGTGCGCTGGGAATCAGTCAGTTGCGAAAGCTTTCAACCTGGATTGATCGTCGGCAGGCTATCACGCGACGGTATAATCAGTTTTTCAGTCGGCTGCCGGCTGTAACGCCACTGGCTGTAAAAGAATACGTTCTCAACGCATACCACTTATATGTGATTAAGATTGATTTTTCAGCATTGGACAGTAGCCGAGCTAATCTTTTCACTGAATTGCGCGCCAATGGAATCGGTGTCAATGTACACTACATTCCAATCCACCTTCATCCGTTTTATCAAAAGAATTTCGGAACAAAACCGGGTATGTGTCCCGCGGCAGAAGCTGCCTATGAGCAAATCCTTTCACTTCCCATGCATTCCGGGATGTCAGATGAAGATGTGGAGACTGTTTGCAAGACAGTTCAAAAGGTAATCGAACCTTAAAAAACCATGACATCGAGCGCATCGCAAACCTCTCGTCTTGTTCTTGGAACCGCCCAACTCGGTATGCCTTACGGCATTGCCAACAGGAGGGGACAGCCGGACAGGCGTGCTGCCGAAGCCATCGTTGCCAGGGTCTGGGAAAACGGTGTGCGCGAATTCGACACCGCCCAGGCGTATGGTGAAAGTGAAGTCGTCTTAGGTAATGCGCTCAAATCTCTGGGTCTAACCCGTCAGGCTAAAGTTATCAGTAAATTTGATGCGGGAATTGATCATCAACATCCGGCCGGTTTGCGGCGTGCGCTGGAACAAACGATTGCTCGCTTAAATATTTCAAAGCTGTATGCAATCATGATCCACAGTGAGGAATTGCTGGATATCTGGGATACGGGACTGGGGGAAACTCTCCATAAATTTATTACTGAGGGACTTGTCGAGCGCATCGGAATATCTGTTTATAAACCACGAAACGCGATTCGGGCGCTGAAAACAAAAGGTGTCGCTTTGCTGCAGATTCCCGGTAATCTTTTAGATAGGCGCTTTGAGAAGGAAGGTGTCTTCGAGGAAGCGCATCAGCGCGGCAAGCAAATATATTTGCGAAGTGTTTTCCTTCAAGGATTGTTACTGATGAATATTCGCGAATTGACCGGCGCTATGGATTTCGTGCTACCAGTAATCGACCGGCTGATCAACTTTAGCAGAAAAACCGGCTATTCTGTAAAACAGCTGGCTCTGGGGTATGTCAAATCTGCTTATCCCTCGTCAAAAGTGATATTCGGATGTGAAACAACTCGACAAGTGCAGGAAAATTTTGAACTATGGCAAAGAGAGCTTCCCGGCGAAATTGTCGGCAGAATTCAGGAAGAGTTTCAGAATATACCAGAAACAATTCTAAATCCATCACTATGGGCAGGAAGCTCATCGACCAAAAAATAACAAGATGAACAAGCGCAAGGACAATTCCCTATTTATCTCCGGCGACAGGGTCTACCTTCGAGAGCTGCAGGTGGAGGATGTCGGCCAGGAATATTATCACTGGATGAATGATCCTGAGGTCACACAATACCTTGAAAGCCGCTTTAATCCGAACCCCATGGATGCTCTGCGGGAGTATGTCAAAAGTATAAAACGGGATCAAAACAACATTCTTTCGGCCATTTGCCTCAAGGAGGATGACCGCCATATCGGCAATATTAAGTTGGGGTCGATCAATTGGATTCACCGTTTCGCTGATGTGGGACTTCTGATTGGCGAGAAGGACTGCTGGCGTCAGGGTTATGCTTCTGAAGTAATTGGCTGTCTGGTTCATTATGCGTTTGATGTGTTGGACCTGCACAAATTAAACGCCGGATGTTACGCAGCACATCAGGCCTCGCTCAAAGCATTTCAGAAAAATGGTTTCCAAATTGAAGGGAATCGCAAAAAACAATATATCTGCAACGGTATTTATACGGATGCAGTGATGCTGGGCTTAATCAACTCAGAACAGGGTACAGATGAAAAATAAACTGTTCAAAAGTATGGCGATGCAGGCACGGGCCAAACGACGGATTCCGGGTATGACCCAACTTTTGTCAAAAAGGCCGGATATGTTTTCGCTGGGCGTCTGGCCCGGCTATTTCAGTAAGGCCAGAGGCGCCTACCTTTGGGACCTGGATGGCAATAAGTACCTTGACATGAGCATAGCAGGAATCGGTGCCAACGTTCTGGGTTATGCTGACCCTGATGTAGACGAGGCCGTAAAAAGGGCCATCGCCGATGGAACAAGCAGCTCACTAAACTGCCCCGAAGAAGTAGAGCTGGCAGAGCTTTTTTGTGAATTGCACCCTTGGGCCGAAATGATCCGCTACACCCGTAGCGGTGGAGAGGCCATGACCGTGGCAGTTCGTATAGCCAGAGCGCACACCGGAAAGGACAAAGTAGCTTTTTGCGGCTATCACGGCTGGCATGATTGGTACCTGGCCGCCAATCTGGGTGGGGAAAACGCCCTCGGCGAGCATCTTTTACCGGGTTTGAGCCCAACAGGCGTACCAAAGGGACTGGTGGATACGGCATTGCCCTTTCACTATAACCGGCTGAATGAGTTGAAAAAAATTGTATCTGCCAACCGAAAAGAATTAGCCGCAGTGGTTATGGAGCCGATCAGAAATCAGGAGCCGGAGCCGGGATTTATTGAGGGTGTTCGCGCTCTGGCCGATGAAGTCAATGCTGTATTCATTATGGACGAAATTTCATCTGGATTTCGGTTAACAACCGGCGGTGCACATCTGGTTTTAGGCAATGTGGTTCCGGATATTGCAGTTTTTTCCAAAGCGCTTGGAAATGGATATCCGATTGCAGCTGTGATTGGAACCACCTCCGTCATGGAAGCCGCTCAGACCAGTTTCATCAGCTCTACCAATTGGACCGAGCGGATCGGCCCGACGGCGGCTATCGCCACAATTAAAAAACACCTTAAAGAGAATGTTGCAGCGCATCTGGTGCAACTGGGCCAACAGGTCCAGCAGGGCTGGTCTGAAATTGCCCAAAAATACGGTATATCCATTCATGTAGGCGGCATGAAACCCATGAGTCATTTCAGCTTCCAAGGGGAGCACAATAATGCCTTGAAGGCTTATTTAATTCAGCTGATGCTGGAGCAAGGATTTTTGGCCTCCAATCTGTATTATGCCATGTACGCCCATACCGACGAACACGTCCAGGCCTATCTCAATGCCATGGGCTGTGCCTTCGCCGGTCTATCCGACGCTCTTCAAAAAGGCGATCTGATAGAAAGACTGGATGGCCAGATTGCCCAAAACGGATTCAAGAGGTTGAATTAAATGAAAAGCATTGAGACAACGTTTAATCATACACAAAGCAATGAATTTAGCAGGAGACGGTTGTGATACTCGCAATTCTTCAAGCTCGCATGACATCTCATCGCCTGCCCGGCAAAGTACTTAAGACCATCTTAGAGCGCCCAATGCTTGAGCTGCAAATAGAAAGGATCTTACGTTGTAAAAAAATCGATCAGTTGATTGTCGCCACCAGCATCAATCCGAAAGACGACCCCATTGCGGCCCTGTGTGAAAAAATAGAGCTCCCTTACTTCCGCGGCGATTTGGAAAATGTACTGGACAGGTTCTATCAGGCGGCCAGACAGTACAAACCGCAACACGTTGTAAGGTTAACCGGCGACTGTCCGTTAACGGACCCGATTTTAATTGACGCGTTGATAGATTTTTATTTGTCTCGGGGGAGCGATTATGCCAGCAACTGTCAGTAGCCGACGCTGCCGGATGGATTAGATGCTGAAATTTTTTCATTTGCTGTGCTTGAACAATCCTGGAGAAAGGCCAAGCTGCCTTCTCATTTGGAGCATGTCACGCCGTTTATTCACTCCCATCCGGAACAATTCGATATTGCCTGTTGCAAGTATCATAAAGATCTATCGCATCTTCGCTGGGTGGTAGACGAACCCGAGGACCTTGAGCTCGTCAGAAAGATATACGAAAAACTTTATCCTTCAAATCCGGAATTTGGAACCGAAGATATTGTTGCGCTGCTTGAGCGCAATGCGAAGCTGGTAGAGATTAACCAGCGCTTCAAACGA
>JAQYVS010000274.1 GCA_030145365.1 Desulfofustis sp.
GCCTAACTGGCTCCTGCCGAATTCATCACCGGCGGTGATCATTGGAATTCCTTGGGAAAAGAGAAGAATTGCTGCAAAAGTTTTCATACGGCAGTACCTGAATTGGGCAACTTCAGGTGGGCAGGGAGAACCTTCATAACCGCTGTTCCAGCTCAGGTTATGATTGTCTCCATCCCTGTTTTGTTCGCCGTTGGTCATATTTTTTTTATCGTTGTAACTGACCAGGTCGTAGAGGGTGAATCCGTCATGACTGGTAATGAAATTAATAGAGTTCAATGGCCCGCGGCCTTCTTCCTGGTATAGATCGGAACTGCCGGCAATTCTGGTGGCCAGGTTTCGTACGGTATCATCATGACCAGCCATAAATCGCCGTACATCGTCTCTAAACCTGCCATTCCATTCCATCCACCGTTTGTTGGTTGAAAATGACCCGACCTGATACAATCCCACTGCATCCCAGGCTTCGGCAATAATTTTGCTGTTTTGTAATATCGGATCTTCAGCGATAAGGTTGATCAGGGGCGGATCAGCAAGGGGTTCACCGTCGGATCCACGGCTGAAAATGGCGGCAAGATCAAAGCGAAAGCCATCGACATGGAGTTCGGTGACGAAATATCGGAGTGCATCGATAATCATATTTCTGACTACCGGATGGTTGCAGTTTACTGTGTTTCCGCATCCGGAATAGTTGCGATAATCGTTTTGATTTTCATCAACCAGATAATAGATCGGATTATCGATTGCCCTAAGGCTGGAGGTGATGCCTGCATAATCACTCTCACCACTGTGATTGAAAACCAGATCCAAGAGTACCTCAATTCCCGCCTGATGAAAGCTCCGCACCATATGCCTGAATTCATTGAGCACCTTGTCGGTTTGAGCAGCAAGCCCGGAACGAAGCGCAAAAAATGAAAGCGGATTGTAGCCCCAATAGTTGAGCAATTTTTCACCGGAATCGGGGTTGCGATATTTACAGTCAGTCTCATCCCATTCAGTTACCGGTAATAATTCGACGGCAGTGATTCCAAGGGTTTTGAGGTGGTCTATTTTTTCAATAATCGAGCGAAAGGTTCCCGGGGATGAGACCCCGGAACTCTGATGCCGCGTATAACCACGGACGTGCATCTCATAAATAATCGTCTTGTTGGTGGGAATCTGCAATGGCCTGTCGTCTTGCCAGTCAAATGGATCAGGTTCTGCTGCGATGCAGATTGGAGCTTGTCCTGCAGAAGATACTGCCCCCCAGGGTCTTGCCAAAAGACGTTTACAATAGGGATCGATAACAATCACACCGGGGAAGAAAAATAGGCCCTTGGAAGCATCTTCTCTTCCGTTGAGGCGAAAACCGTAATGAACCGGTTTGCTTGATGTGTGAAGGCCAATATGCCAGATGTCCCCGGTTCTGTTAGTTTCAGGATCTAATCGAATCTCGTGAAGGGGAGATTCAATTCGTTCGTCGGGATTGGTCTCATCAGAAAAGCAAAAAACCAGTACGACACTCTCCGCATGTTTTGAAAACAGTGCGAAATTAATAGTACTTCTGGAGAAACTTGGGCCAAGGGGTAGTGGTGTTCCTGGCGAACTCTGAAAAGTTGGCTCTGCCATTTATTTTTTGAGAATAATTATTATAATCGATTTAGTTGCATCTAAATTTTGAGAAAATATTATAACAGGGATTGGCTTGGTGTAACACAAGAAAACGATTGTTTCTGGGTTGGTAAAATTGGAGGATTAGGTATGGGCAGTTTTCATAAAATCAAGGTTGGTGACACTGTAATTAACTCAATCGACTGGGAAATGACTCCTGAATTGACCTTTGGTACATATGAATCCTGGGGCGGCCGCGAGCGCGTTCGCAACAACGACGAACGGATTTATTATTTCTTTATCGACAGCTGGGGGGAGAAACCCAAACTCTGCCTGATGGAGCGGGCTATCAAACATGCGAAGATAATTGCTGAAATCAGCGCCCCGCCGGAGTTGGTCAAATCATGCGTGGATAGCCAGGGGGAAGTGGCCTTCTACGATCGGAGTTTTGCCATAAATGATGACATTCGCAGCTGGTTGATTGAGCATGTGTTAGACGACGGTGATTCCGGTCTGGTCAATCCGCTTGAAGATCTTGTAACCCACGAGGATATGGGACTGAAACTGCCGGTTTGGGACGGCACACTGGATGCCGGGGATTTTCTTGCACTACCCTCCGAGGCGGCGGAATTGACCGACGATGATGTAGCGGAACTCATTAAAAAGTGGAATTTCTTTGATGGAAAACTTAATCCTGTTGGACGGTTTACCAATCACTTGCATGACAATGATCAACTGAGCATCGTGGATCAACGAACAGGTCTCATGTGGCAACGGAGCGGCATTGATATTACCTCAATTCGTTCAATAAATAAGAAGATCATGGAAATCAACAACAATGGATTCTGCGATTACCTTGACTGGCGTTTGCCGAGCATTGAAGAGGCAATGTCATTGATGGAACATGGCCCCAATGAGAAGGACATTCATCTAAATTCCAATTTTTCCAAAGAACAGCCGTTTATCTTTACCTCGGCCCAGCGCCGTCCAGGGGGATACTGGTTTGTCGACTATAAGCAGGGCAGAGCGTTCTGGTCGTCAGGAACCATACCGGGTGGATTTGGGAGATTGTGCCGGAACGTTTAGAAAAACCGGCTGATCTAAGTCTGCTTAGCACGAGTAATCAGCCAGTTATAGTATAGCAGTCGTGGGAGGTCCTGGGGCAGCCAAATGACTCAATGCGCTGCCTATGGCCGTCGGCTACCTTTTATCTGAGGCGATGGGTCTTTTTGAGATGCACACTGTGCCACTTCACTGACCTTATTTCACGGTAATCCACCTTTACACCCCTTTTCTCTATGCTGATACGTAACAATAGAACTCAGCTCCTATTTCAAGACTTGTGCCATCTACGTGTCGATACTTAGGTGAAATAGTATTGACTTCAACGGGTAAACCGCGCACAATGTCAGTACTTTTCTTTATATGAATAAGCGGCAGCCGGAATGTGTCAGCACAGAGGAAAGGACATAACCGTTAGAAGGAGCCATTGAGCTGTCAGTCGGTGTGAGCTGTGATCAGCTGCAGCCGAAATTGATAGCGGAGGATACCAAGCGATGAGTACAGAGTTTAAGGTTAAATTTGCCGAACGGATGAATCAGTTGCCACCCTATCTATTCGGTATGATAAATAAAATGAAGATGGAGAAACGTTGGCAAGGCGACGATGTTATCGATCTCGGTATGGGCAATCCGATGGATCCGGCGCCGAACACGGTAACTGAAAAACTGTGCGAAGTTGCGGCAGACCCTAAAATTCATCGTTACCCCACTATTGCCGGCGGCATGAAGAATCTGAAGCGGGAAATTGCCCTCTATTACAAACGCAACTACAACGTACCGCTTACCGGTGCCGATGACGTTATCTGCACCATTGGTTCCAAAGAGGGCATTTCGCATATGTGTCTGGCTCTGCTCGGGCCGGGAGATACCGTTCTGGTGCCTGCCCCTGCTTTTCCGATTCATGTCTATGCTGCAGTAATCGCCGGTGCCAATGTATTACGCATCAATTTAGGCAGCGAAGATGAGTTTTTGTCACAGCTGGTTACTATGTGTAAGTCTTTGTATCCGGGACCGAAGCTTCTGATGTTGAACTTTCCGCATAACCCCACCGGCATTCTGGCAAGTCGGGAGTTATTTGTCGAAGTGGTTAAATACGCTAAACGTTATGGATTAATGGTAATTAATGACTTTGCCTATGCCAAAATAACCTTTGACGATTATGTTGCCCCCAGTTTTCTGGAAGTTGACGGTGCACTCGATGTCGGAGTGGAATTTGGTTCGTTTTCAAAATCCTACAACATGGCTGGCTGGCGGTTGGGATATTGTGTTGGCAATGAGCAGATCATAGAGGGATTGGCAAAGATAAAAGGCTATTATGATTATGGAATTTTTTCAGCCATTCAGATTGCCGGTATTGTAGCAATGCGTGATTGCGATGCTGATATAACCGTGCAGGCGGCTGCCTATCAGCACCGGAGAGACGTTCTTTGCCAAGGTCTGGTGCGAATGGGCTGGGAAGTAGATATACCAAAAGCCGGAATGTTTCTCTGGGTAAAAATTCCCGAGCCCTACATTCGCATGGGTTCTGTCAGGTTTGCCGTGGAGATGATGAATCGAGCCAACGTGGCTGTCGCCCCGGGTGCTGGATTTGGAGAAGAGGGAGATGGGTATCTGCGGCTGGCATTGGTCGAAAATGATAACCGCATCCGTCAAGCATTAAAGCAGATGCGCCAGAGTCTCAAGGAAATCGATCAGGAAATAGAGGAGGGGACCTTCAAGCTGGAAGGAGAACCATCCTGACAGCCAATCCCCAAACATAAGAAAGACCGAAGATTCTACCATGAAGTCACTTTTTCAACGGATGCCGACGAGGCTTTGGCTGTTGATCGTAACAGGCCAGCTGGTGGTGTTCGTATTTTTAGTTGTCTTTAGTGTTTATTATCTCCCTGGTGGACAGGGGGCTGTCGTTGTCTATCTTGCCGGGTCGATTCTCATATTACTACTTTCGGTATTGTTGCAGGTTCTTATAGCCTATCGGACTATTATTCCTCGAATCCGTCGCTTTAATGAAGTGTTTGACCAGGTGAGCACTGGAGATTTCTCAGCCCGTATTGAGTTGGGAACATATAGCCACATAAGCGACCCTGTCTTCGGTCAGATAAATCGGCTGATGGAAACAATCGAAGGATATATTTTCAAATTGCATGCACTCACCGATTCGGTGGAAGCACTTTCCAATGCCTTGAATAAGGAGGAAGTGCGTCGGGTTGTCGCCGAAATAATCGAGAAACAGCTCGGGGTCAGCTGTGTTGGTATGTATCAGATCGATGAGTTGGAAACTGATCGTGCTGCGGACGTTTACGGGGCACGGCAGCTCAGCGTGTCGGATGTTGCTGATCTGATGTCCGGAAAAGTTGTGTTTGTCAGTGATGATAAGGCGCAAGAAGTGGTGGCCAACGTTGAAAATGAGATCGGCTCATTGATGTTTGTACCGGTCATTGAAGATGTCCAGGTCTCTGATATCATAGTATTTAGCGGAAAATCAACCAATCTTGAGTTTGATCCGGTAACCCGGGAGTTTGCCCGAACCCTGTCACGGTTCATGGCAAGTGCTTTTGGCCGGATCAAATCTCTTCAGGAGATAACTGAAGCCGAACGTAAATACCGGGATCTGTTCATGCGGGCCGACAGCGGTATCTTGCGCACCAATGGCAGGGGCAGTCTGCAGGAGGTTAACCCGGCACTCGCGGCGATGGGCGGCTATGAGTCTGCGGAGGAGATGTTGGAACAGGTTGCCAAAGTTTCAGATCTTTTCGACGATTTCAAAGAGTATCAGCGCTTGATGCAGAGCCTGAATTTCCAGAAGCTTGTTAAGGATATTCATATCAATTTACTTCGCAAGGACGGCTCACCGATTCAAGTGTCCTTATCGGCACACACAATCAAAGATAACCATGGTGAACTCATCGCGGTTGAAGGATTTGTTGTGGATTTAACGGAGCGTATGCTGCGTGAGGACTCCGATCGTAAACGACTTTCTGCCGAAGCCGAAATCAGAGTGAAATCCGCTATGCTCAAAGAACTGGAGATGAAAAATCTCCAATTAAATGAGAGTCTTGCGGAAATCAGGTTGATGCAAAGACAATTGCTTCAATCAGAAAAATCAGCTGCAATCGGAGCCATGGCTGGTAGTGTAGCCCGGGATCTGAATAATTTTCTGGCAGGCGCCGTCAGCTATCCGGAACTTTTATTGGCGCAACTGCCAAAAGACAATGAATTGTTGCAGCCGCTTGAGGCGGTGAAAAAATCTAGGGAGCAGGCAATGGCCCTGGTCAGCGATCTTTTAAGTCTTTCGGGCAGACCGGAAGAGGCATGGGAGGCAGACCAGCTGAACCCTCTGATTGACCAGGCTCTTAAATCGCTGCCCATAAAACGGTTTCAAACCCTGCATCCTGGATCTCGTGTCGAAGTGAGACTATGCGATGAGCCTACGCCGATCAAATGTTTGCCCATTCACCTGAAAAAAACGCTCATCGAGCTTATTCTCAACTCAATGAAAGCGGCAGGTGTTAGTGGAATGATTGAGATCACCACTGCGAACAAAGAAATAGACACGCGTGAAGCAGACAGTATGGGACTGCAGGCGGGTCAACATCTTCTGCTTTGTATCACCGATCATGGACCGATCATGTCAGAGACGGATCGCCAGCACATATTTGAACCATTCTATTTCAGAAACGTCTATGGCGTTGATTCTGAACGCAGCGGACTGGAACTTGCGATGAGTTTAAACATCGTGCGGGAACATGACGGCACCATTTGTATTGACAGTGGCGAAGATTGGACCCGTTACATGATCTATTTACCGACTGCTGCAACCAGAGCAGGTATGCAGTTAGATGATCGCCAGCCGTCGGCCGATGAGCTCCGTGGCAGTGGTTCGATCCTGGTGGTTGATGATGAACCGCTGCAGCGTGATATTGCCGGGCAAATGCTGATGGAACTGGGTTACCAGGCCTATTTCGCACCCTCGGGGGAAGCTGCGTTGAAATTTCTCGGTACCCGGTCAGTCGATCTTGTCCTGCTTGATATGCTGATGGCTCCCGGCATGAACGGACTGGAAACCTTTGAGACGATCCTTCAGATCCATCCCGATCAGAAGGCACTCATCGTAAGTGGGTATTCACAGAGCAGTGATATTGTCAAGACCATGGAATTGGGGGCCGGTGGCTTGTTGAAAAAGCCCTATTCGTTTGGTCAGTTCGGTCGTGCTCTTCAGTCCGTACTGAAAAACAATAATTGATGGATACCTTGTCCTGGCGTGAGTATGAGCATGGGGATTGAAAATCTGGCGATTTTTATCGGGACTGGAATCCTTTTAAATCTCTATCCCGGCCCGGACACCTTGTATATAATCGGTCGCAGTCTGAGTCAGGGGCGTGGTGCCGGTATTTGTGCAGCACTCGGTATCAGTACGGGGGCAGTGGTACATACGCTGCTCGGAGCCTTCGGACTTTCTGCAATTCTTGCCACGTCGGCCTCGGCTTTTACTGTATTGAAGTATCTCGGTGCTGCTTACCTGATCTATCAGGGAGTTCGGTTGATCTGTGAAAAACCCCAGTCCACTGATTCCAGCATGGTCCGATCAACCACTGTCGGGCTGTGGCGCATCTATCGACAGGGAGCACTGACCAATATACTCAATCCCAAAGTTGCTCTGTTCTTTCTTGCCTTCCTGCCGCAATTTATTTCAGCAACGAGTCCAAACAAAGTCTTGTCATTTCTGGTATTAGGGACCGTTTTCATCACCACTGGAACGATCTGGTGTCTCATCCTTACCGTTTTTTCCTCAAGTCTGGGCAAGCGTCTGCGAAACTCCGAGGCAATGACTGCCCGGTTACGTAAAATAAATGGTGTTCTTTTCGGACTGCTCGGTTTGAAACTGGCCACTGCCAGAATCGAACTCTAATTCCTTTCCACGTTTTTCTCCCCAGGTATCAACCCGTACTCTGTGAGATAAACCACACTGAGTACTGGCGGTAATCAGGAGTACGTCCTATTAATGTACATTGACATTCGTGAATAGATGGGTAAAATGTTTATAAAGTATATGTACATTTGGAGAGATCATGTTAACGGAAAAACAGCAGACCTTTTTGGACTATTTGAAGCAGCACCTTCGGGATGAAGGTGAATTTCCCAGTTTACGGCAGGCTGCCAAAGAGCTCGGAATCAGCCATAGTGCGGTGGCCCAGCTTCTGGCCCAGTTGGAAAAGAAAGCGGTGATTGAACGGGAGGGTCGTTACAGCCGGACACTGCGTCTGCTGCCCGAGGAAGATTCCCGGCCTGAAAGGACTTTGGGCCGCGAGGTTCCGATAATCGGCGATGTCACCGCCGGTATGCCGATGTATGCCCAGCAGGAGTGGACCGGCAGCGTTGTTGTCGATAGTAAGCTGTTTGGCGGCAATAACCTGTTCTGTCTGCGTATCAGCGGGGATTCAATGCGTGGAGCAGGAATTTTTAACGGTGATATTGCCATCTGTGAGCCCCGGCAGTATGCCGAGAGCGGTGAGATTGTAGCGGTCTTGATTCATCATGAAGAGGCCACCGTTAAACGTTTTTTCCTGAAACCGGATTGCATAGAGCTGCATCCCGAAAACAAAAAATATTCGGTCATGCGCTATGGCTTTGGAGAAGTTCTGGTGCAGGGTAAGGTTATCGGTATTGTCCGTGGAATGCACCCAAGTTTTTCCGGGCTGCCGGACTGATGTTTTGAGGCAATGAAGAACAACGGCGGACAAACACCGGGAACGATCCTGGTCCCGGGAAGGAATAGAAAAACAGGATGTCGTGTTATGACCGGTACCAGCGGCTACTCCTATCTCGAGTGGGTCGATAACGGGTTTTATCCATCCGGGACCAAATCAACGGCGATGCTGGGGTTGTACGGGCACAGCTTTTCCATCGTCGAGTTGAATTACACCTGGTATCAGATGGCCCGATCCGATGTCTTGACCAGAATGGCTGCGACGGCTCCTGCTCATATGCTGTTTGCCGCCAAACTCACCCGGACAGTGACCCATGAACGGGTAGAGAACTGGCGGGAAGAGGTGGAGCGATACCGACAGGGAATCAGCGCTTTAAAAAAAAGACTCGTCGCTATTTTGGTGCAGTTACCGCCTGACTTTGATCGGACCGTCTCCAATCGTCGTTTTCTCGCGGAGCTGCTTGATTGTTTGCAGCCTCTGCCGGTTGCGGTGGAGTTTCGGCATGCATCTTGGGCTGTGGACTCAGTTTTTGTTGAGCTGGAACGTCGCCGGGTGATTTTGGTGAGTGTGGATGAGCCCGATTTGCCGGGGCTTTTTCCATGTCTTGATGTGGTGACAAACCCGTCTCTTTTTTATGTGCGTTTTCACGGCAGAAATCTACAGGGATGGCGAAGCGGGAATATGCAGAAGAAATTTGATTATGACTATGGTCGTGAAGAATTGCAGAAATGGCGTGAAACGATCTTTATGAAACTGGCAAGCCGGGCTGACAGGGGTATTATTTTTTTCAATAATCATGTGCGGGCCCAGGCACCGCGCAATGCGCAACTACTGGGCTCTTTGATTGCAGAAAATGTTGCATGAGCAGTCATGAACAGACAGCGCAGTATCCTTCATCTCAATGTCGCCGATTTTGCTGTTGCCGTCGAGCGGGTTGCTGACAGGTCCCTGTGTCAGAAACCGATCATTGTCGCACCGCTGCAGGCTGCCCGGGCGGCCGTGTACGATATGAGCGACGAGGCATATAACGATGGGGTTCGCAAAGGCATGCTGCTCAACCGGGCCAGCCGAATATGCCGTTCAGCCCGGATTCTGGCACCCAATTTTGCTCTGTATCGCAGGGCAATGGAAGCCTTCGTCAACGAAGCCCGTAGTTACAGCCCGATTATTGAGTATGGAGCCGAAGACGGGCATCTGTATCTTGATATAACCGGGACCCATCGGTTGTTCGGAGCTGCTCCCGATGTCGGATGGCGTTTGCACAGACAGATACGCAACAAGCTCGAAATTGATCCGATCTGGAGTCTGGCAGCCAACAAACTGGTCTCCAAGGTCGGCTCACGCCTGGTCAAGCCGGTAGGTGAGTATATCGTTGCCGACGGTGAGGAACAAGGATTCCTGGCTCCTCTTGCGCTGCAGCTGCTGCCGGGGATCCGTGCAGCCGAGATGCAGAGACTGGAAGAATTCAATATCGTCAAAATAGGACAGTTGGCGTTGTTAACCAGAGTTCAGCTTTACGGTGCGTTCGGTAAACGTGGGGAAACACTTTTTGAGATCAGCCACGGAATCGATCACGATATCGTCCGACCAGAGACCTCTCAACTGCCGACTATAAAACGGGGGCATGTGTTCAACGATGATACCGCAGAGCGACGATCTTTAGAGGGTGTTGCCAATTCACTGGCAGCACATATCGGGATGGAGCTTAGGGAAACGCGAATGGCCGCCAGGCGGGTGGCAGTAGCATTGGATTTCTCCGACGGCTCTCAGGTAATCAGACAAGCCACAGTCCGCCGGGGAGTATCGGATGATGAATCGTTGCAGAACATGGCATTGCTGGCTCTGAAACGAGCGGTGAACCGTCGGACCCGCGTGCGCAGCTGTCTTCTGACCTGCGATCGCCTGCATCG
>JAQYVS010000392.1 GCA_030145365.1 Desulfofustis sp.
GAATGTCACAATCCTTGTCTTTGAGGAATGGAGCCATCCCGTCCCATCGATCACTTTCCAAACTGATTGAATTGATTAAAGGCTTGAAATGGACTTTTTCATATGCCATCGCATGTATTTCCGGTGTGTTGCTATCCACGCAAAGGGGAGTATCACCTGAGACTTCTTGGACAACATCCAGCAACCAGACCATGTCCTCTTCCTCGTGACCATGCCGGGCGCCGGCATTAACGTCGATCCAGTGGGCGCCTGCCTCAATTTGCCGTTTTACCAGGTCTTGGATGAAAGGAGCATCTTTGTCGGTGACCGCCGCACGTATTTTTTTGCGAGTGGTATTGATCAATTCTCCGATGATTTTAAACATGGATCTTCAACCTCCTGCTATATTGAAAAAGTTCCTGCTCCTGCAATTTGACCGTAACAAAGACGAATAAGCCGAAGCCAATTACTACTCATCAAAAGGGTCCAAATATGTGAATAAAATGCATTCAAATGACAAATGTCAAAGTCCAAATTCCAAATGAATGTCAAATAACAAATGCCAAAACCCAAAACAAATAATCATGAAAACACCCGCCGCCGCCGTAGCTATGGCGAGGCAGGCGAAATTAGAAAAACACGAAAAATTAAGACATCCACCACTGAGACACAGGGCTTTCTTTTTTTATCCAATCGGGAGGTGCCGATTGGATAAAAGAGCTCATCCCTTCGGGACTATTCTTGATGGTAGCATCATCAAAATTTTGCCCTTTTCGTCCTTTCGTGTTTTCGTGATAGGTCTTTTCTTTTTGACTTTTCTACTTCAGTCTATTGGCGACTGTTAAGAATTAAGCCATACAGTCGCCCGCCTTCAGTCTATTTTCTTCACTGTTTACCGTTTACCACCCACTTTTTACTTGCCTGTTGCTGCATAAACCATGGCCTTAACGTTTTCAAGTTTGGCATTGGCTGGAATGTCACAACCAGAATGTAGTATGAAACCCTCAGGACCAATTTCGCTGATCAGCTTCGTACAGTAATCATGCATCTCGTCAGGTGTCCCATGACTAAACTTGGCGGCAGGCACATCCCCCATGATGCACATGTGATCCCCAAGGATTTCCTTGGCCTTAAAGATGTCAGTAGCCCCATCAAGGGACATGATACACTTGCCCTTTGGCAGTTCCCTGAAACGTGCCAAATCTCTTGTCCAGTCCTGATCCATGTGGAGAATTGCGATGAGGCCCGCATCAACTACTTCATTGACCAGTCGTTCAAAATAGGGCCAAAAAAAGCGTTCCCAAAGTTTAGGCGACAGCATGGCGCTTGCTGTCCGCCAGCCCCCGACCCACACACCCGGAAACCCCTTGTCCTTAGCCATTTGGCACGCAGGACCGGACAGGTGAGGTACTATATGATTCATGACAGCCTCGATCTTGTCCGGGATGGTGAAAAGGTCGTACGTAAACTTCTGCAGAGACCTCGCACCGCACAACATTTCGTATGGGGTACCAACAAGACCACCTGTCAACAGAGGAATTCCCAGTGGGTCACAAATCGCTTTTGCGTTGAACGGAGGTTGGTTCATGGGAAGATGATCAGGGTTCACATCGTCGAGGACACGTGTCCTTAGAAAATCCATATAATATTCAGGCCATTCCGTTCCCAGAATCGTATCATAGTCATCGACCTTCATCAGTTCTGTCTCTGCGACCTGATGATGGCCATCATCGGGCAGATCTATACCCGGAACCTTAACTTTTGACATGAACAGAAAGCTGCTGCCGTACGCGCTAAACCCGGCAAACTCGAGGCCGTCTGCGTCTCCGCAGAGTTCGAAGGCCTCAATCATCTTTTGCCCTGATTTTTCAACGGATAGGCAAAACTCCGGAAATGGAAAACCGGTTACTTCTGCTGCCCACATGGCATAGCTCAAGATCACCGGGATGCGGTCAGGTCGTTCAACGGCTATCGCCTTATCTATACGCGTCTGTCGTTCTTTTAAAAGTGTATCCTCGTTCATGATTCACCTCCCGCCAGATTTTGGGCGGTTTGAACGCCGTCGTTTGCGTTAAGGCAGAATGCGTCCGCCCCAACATACTCACAAATGGACTTGTTAATAGTAGCGCCCCCGATAATCACCGGAAGACCCGATTTCAGCCCCTCCTTTTCAATGGCATCGATTGTCGCTTTCATACTTTCAAAGCAGGTCGTCAGCAGGCAGGACAATCCGAGCACCCTAGGTTTGAACTCTCTTATCGAATCCAAGAATTTTTCAATGGGAACATCCACTCCCAGGTCCACAACATTGAAACCCCGGCATGCCAGAAGAGTCGCAGCGATATTCTTGCCAATATCGTGAATGTCGTCCTTCACCGTACCGATAACAAATGTCCCATGTTCTGGTTCATCAGTTGACTGTTCAAGGCTCTCCTTTATGATGTCTACGGCCTTTTCGAAGACCACTCCGGACATGATCAGCTCAGACAGAAAATACTCTCCTGCTTCGAACTTCTCGCCCACAAGTCGCATTCCCTCCTGAAGGTCCTGAAGAATATCCAGACCCGCAGCACCTTCGTCCTTCATTTTGTTTACTTCGGAAAGGAGCTGCGCTTCCTCAAGCTCTTTCATCATTTTAGCTAAATTGCTCATAAATAGATAACCTCCTCAATTATTAAGGTTGTTTAGGCTGTAGGCTAAAGGCTATTAGTTTGATCTAAACCCACCGCTTCTAGCGGTGGATCCGGAAAGGTTCACCCGTTCCGGCGAGAATAAAAAATACTCGTTAGCGGCAGAGTAAAGCATTTTTTTAACGTCCAACATCGAACATTGAACATCGAACATCGAATGATGAACTCGCTTCGCTCGGCCATTTTATAAAAAATTTAGCATGCTTTATTCAAAATTCGACGTTGGACGTTGGATGTTCGACGTTCCTAGTCTTTTCGTCCGCGCCCTCTTCAGCTAATAATGCCAGCTTTTTTGGCCTCGTATTCTCCGGTATGGAATTCAGAACCAGATAGGGTGAATCAGCGATTTGGTCATCTTCAACGAAATAGAGGGTAGAATATTTAAAATATGCCTTCCGGAACATCATCAAACTACAGGTAGTGGTGGGATAGTAGATCTTAAGTTTTTCAGCCAGTCTACTTTGCTAATATTACAGACGAAGAGTTTCATTGTTGCGTTGTTCGTAAATAGCAGGAAGAAAGTACTGGAAGTTACCGACTTCTTCTATACCGTGCTTAAAGTAGGCCTTTATCTTCTCCTCGTCAAAGATCGGCGCTGTCGGGTCGATAATCGTTCTCGCATTATCAAGCGTGCCGGCAGAGGTTGCTGTGAAGTTATGGCTATGATCAACAAGCTTGATCCCCTTAACCAGAAGGTGTAAATTGAATCGCGTTTCATCAAGCTGTGCGACGTGCGAGACAACCCGTGCGGGTTCATCGATTGCTTCGCATACTTCGATGACGGCTCCCTCGGAGATTTCCGTATCTCCGGGTTTGCCGGGTTTGAGAAGGCTTACACTAATGTGATCACGCGGGTGCCATAGTCGATACCTGGGAATCGTTTCACCACGGTACTCCATGGTGCGGTGAAAGTTCCTGAACCACCATACCAGCATGGCCGGAGTTACTCCCTCTATCAACGAATGGGCGATGCGGACCTCCCGGCGGCCGTCGGGTAAATCTTCTATTTCAGTCTTGGCGCTGGTCACGTCTTTCATCTTCCAGTCGATGGGAAGCGGCTGTAGCCTTTCGAGCTTTTTCATGGCTTTTCCTCTTGCTCTAAAGTCCAAACATACGGATTCGGTACCAATCGAGAATGCGGTCGGGCAGTAGGCGAGCGAAGGTGATGAGCTAACGCCCGCCCGGGCCGACTTCATATCGGGTTTCAGGTTTTGCCACCGTGAGAGCCTTTACGATAACCGATGCCACCTCCTCGGCCGGTATGCCTTTGGCATTGGCCTGGACCCCTTCCTCGGATCTGCGCCGGAACGTTTCTCCGTAAAACTCAACCCCTTCAGGAGGAAGCTTTTTCAACATGGCTTTCGAATTCTCTTCAACCTTGGCAGTAGCAGCCGTGTCGACAAACCCCGGTGCAATGAGGACGACGGGAATCCTCCAAGGATGGAGTTCGAGCCTGAGAGCTTCAGTAAGCGACTCCATGGCAGACTTCGAAGCGCAGAGCGGGGAGAAAAAAGGTACTGAAATCCTACCGGCAAGCGATCCGACGTTGACAATGCGCCCCTTCCCCTCGCGGATTAGTGCTATAAACGCCTGTATGACTGCAATATCTCCGAAAACGTTCACCTCGAACTGTCGCCGCAGATCCTCAAGGGGAATAAACTCCAAGGGTCCGCTAAAGAGCACACCGGCGTTATTAATAAGCCCGGCCAGCCCGTCCCCGCCGACAGCCGCAGCCACTTGCTCTCGCGCCTTGGCGATCGAGTCGGTGTCGGTTACATCGAGAAAAACGGGGGTGAAACTGCTCGATGCTTCGTTGGCAAGCGATTTGGCATCGGTTTCCTTGCGCACACCCGCGAAGACGTGGAAACCGAGACGGTCAAGGGCCAGGGCGGTGGCTCGCCCGATCCCGGTCGAGGTGCCCGTGATAACTACTGCTCCGTACTTGCTCATAACCGATTCCTCCTGAATAATGTAAGGGGCGAGCAAGATTCTGTTGTCTACCAGCCAATAATTGCAATCCTCAAAGGTTGTGTTATACAAACGCAACATTAAACGCATCATGGACTGCGGCCATCAGGTTGCTCGGGTTTTAACCATCCCCGAAAGAGACACTAAATTGCTCATGATAGATAACCTCCCCAATTATTAAGGTTGTTTAGGCTGTAGGCTAAAGGCTATTACCCTAATGAAGCGTAAACAAAATCGAGAAGGATTATTATAAAAATAAAGAAAAGGCTTTTCTCAGTTTTTTATATCTAATTTATATTCAATGTATTGATGAGTTATAAATGCTCCTCTTTTTCTCTATTTTTGTCTACGCCTACAAGGTAGGTGAACCTTCGGGAAAGCCGATGATACCCCATCTCCTTCGTTGCCAAGGGCTCGCAGTAGATTACTACGGCTTCGCCCTTGGACGCCTTGGATCTGGGGCGTCCTCAACTTTCGTTCCATTAGGGTATTGGTTTTCACCTAAATGCCCACAGCCTAAAAGCCTACAGTCTATCTACCTGAGCAGTTGTCTATCGCTTCTCCCAAGCGGGAGCGAGTCTGACTTTCCAGGAACCCTGTATAAAAGGAAGAACCTGCTTGAGTTCTCCATTCCACCACTGGAACGCGGCTGGTGGAACGGATGCGGTTCCATCCGCCTTGTATTTGATATCCCCCATGGTCGTCCCCTTGAATTCATGTCCGACAACAGCGTCTCTCACCTTGAGGTCATCCAGAGTACCCGCGTTTTCAATGGCCTCAAAAAGGGTCTGGCTGAGCGCATAGAAGAGCCCGATGAAAACGGAATGCTTCCCAAACTCCTTTTTATACATCTGCCCCAGTTCCTTAGTATACGGATAGGGCATATCAACGTTCCAGAATCCGTCCGTAAGCACATAATTGGCGTCCGGACCCATGGCATTAGAGAACTCGATGCCCCAGGCTCCTTTCATACCATGAGTGTACTTCAGGTTTAGATCAAGTTCCTTTGCCTGACGCAGAATAGAAATCATATCTGAAGGTGAAGCTAGAATTATCGCACTGTCAGCGCCTTTGCCTTTCAGCTTCAAAATCAGACTGGAGAAATCCTTTGACCCGCTGGTATAGGCCTCATCGGCCGCAAACTTATACCCGAATTTTTTTGCAGCATTCCTGAAGAACGGGCCAAAGATCTTTCCGTCCGCGCCCTCTTCCGCCAGAAATGCCAGCTTTTTTGGCCTCTTATTCTCCGGTATGGAATTCAGAACCAGATAGGGTGAATCAGCGATCTGGTCATCTTCCACGAAATAGAGGGTAGAGTATTTAAAATTTGCCTTCCGGAACATCATCAAACTACAGGTCGTGGTGTGATAGTAGATCTTAAGTTTTTCTGCCGCAGCGGCGGTCGGCAGAACCATGGGCAGGACCTGGCTTGACAGCATTAAGTCGACCTTGTTAACCTTCACGAGCTTTTCAAAGGCGGCCACGGCCTTCCCCGGGTTACTTTCAGCATCCGCGATAACGAGCTTGACCGGAAGCTTCTTGCCGTATTCCTTGACAAATATTCCGCCCTTCTTATTGATGTCCTTGACCGCCTGCTTATAGGCCCATTTCTGTTCCTTCCCGAGTGCGGCAAAAGGACCGGTCAGCGGGATGGGCGCACCTATGACAATCTCCTGCTTCTCTTTTGCCTGGACATTACCTGATACCACCAGGCAACCGGCAAAAATTAAAATAAGTATCCAAACCCAATTGTAAGAAGATTTTAGTCTCATGTTTTCCTCCTTTTCTGTTAAAGGTTAATTGGTAATAGTTCAGCCACTAAGGCACTAAGACACAAAAAATGTATGTAATTCTATTGATACTGCTTTTAATAGTCGTTTAAACTTCATATTCATTCCCTGGCCCAGACCTGATTGATCACGACCGGGGTTCCAAAGGTTCTGGTTTTCGCCAGCTGCAATTACTTCATCCTATTCAACCGAGTCGCGCCAGGGCGGGCTTCGTGCCTTGGTGTCTTTGTGGCTGAGCTTTTA
>JAQYVS010000099.1 GCA_030145365.1 Desulfofustis sp.
TTTCATGTACACCATCCAACGATTATAGTTATCCATCCGATCAAAACTTAACCGGGAAAAAGCGTTATGACAGGCCACAACACATTACGAAAAGAGATACTTGCCAAACGGGACAAACTGTCGCCCCTGCAGCGCAGAATCAATAGTGAGAAAATTGCAGCATCTCTGCTTGGCCTTGAGGAGATACGGGGTAGTTCCAATATCTTCATTTATGTCAGTTTTCGCAGTGAAGTTGACACGCTGCCGATTATCAATTCGTTGCTTGAACAAGGTAAAAATATCTCGGTACCCCTGACCAGGGTTTCCGAGAAACGACTTGAAATCGTAGCTATTCAAGACCCCGAAAACGAACTCGCCCCAGGGTATTGCAACATCCCCGAACCAAAAGAAGACCTTGCCGCCACAAAATCGTTGCAACCGGAGACACTTGATTTGATAATTTTACCCGGCTCGGTATTTGATGAGCGAGGTGGCCGTTTTGGCTACGGAGGAGGCTATTACGACCGACTTCTGGCAACGATCCCAGCAGCAGGAAGGTTAGCACTCGCTTTTGAGGTGCAGCTGGTAACCAAACTGAATCTTCAGGCTCATGATCAGCTGCTGGACGCCCTTGTCACTGAGGATCGGGTTATCCGCACTACTCGAAAATAATCAAATCGATCCAAAAACCAATTAGGATATTGCCATGTCTACACGAGCTTGACTTTTAGTTTTACGACCTGTACAGTCCAGAAAATTAATTCTGTCTCAAAAACCTGTCGGGATGGGTTGATACGTCCTACTGTCAATCCAGACAGAGAATAAACCAAGCTGTGAGATTGTTATGAACGTACTTGTAGGCATATCACTCCTTGTTTTTCTTGCTGGCATCTTTTATCGCATCTATGGCTGGCTGACTCAAAGTATTCGACCAGCAGCAAAGATCAGTGCGGCTGATCGAGTCTCCTCGGCCTTCAAAGGATTCTTTGGGACCATCTTCAGCGGTCAGCTGGCAGAGATTGTCAAAACCTTCTTCACTGATGTGCTGTTTCAAAGAAGGCTCTTTTCCAAATCAGTCTTGAGGTGGACAGCCCACGGCCTGATTTTTGTTGGTTTTATCCTTTTGTTGTTCATGCATGGTCTCGGAACCGGGGTAAGCAATTTCTTTTTCAGTGACTATGAATCAACCCTGCAGCCCTATCTGAGTCTTCGCAACCTCTTTGGCCTGATGGTGCTGGTCGGAGTATGCATCGCCCTGTATCGCAGGCTGACTGACACCCCTAAGCGTGTTAAGAGCTATTCCAGCGACTGGATATCACTGGTTTTTCTGGCACTCATCATGTTTTCAGGAATCCTGCTTGAGAGTTCCAAAATATCCTCATACTCGGCTTTTACTGCAATGGCCGAAGACTACGGTGATCTCACCGAAGCAGAAGAGATGCTGCCGCTGGAAACTTATTGGGCAGCAAATTTTGGATTGAATTCCCCAAATGTCGCAAAGCCGTTCGACCCCGATCTCGTTGAAGAAGGACAGAGCATTCACGCTGACACCTGTATGGATTGCCACGCACCGCTTACCGGGGCTTTTGTCAGCTTTTCCATGTCAAAGATCGTTGGCCCGATAGCAGCAGGACTTGGTGATTCTGGGGCCGTCAGCTTCTTTTTCTACCTGCACATTGTCAGCTGCCTGGTATTACTGGCCTGGCTGCCGTTCTCAAAAATGTTTCATGTCATTGCCGCCCCCATCTCCCTGTTGATCAATGGAGTTATGGGCTTCAAAGAGCCAGGCAAAGATCCGGCGAACGTGCTGAATCGCCAGATGATCGGGCTGTCAGCCTGTACGCACTGCGGTTCCTGTAGTGAGATGTGTTCGTCTCTGATGTTTTATGAATCGTTCCAAAACGATTTCATCCTGCCTTCGGAAAAAGTCCAGTTTCTTAAAAAAATCGCTGCGGGTCAGAAGGTTGACCAGGAAACGCTCACCAATTTACAAAAAGGTCTGTACATCTGTACCAGCTGTGATCGCTGTTCCGAGGTATGTCCTTCGGGCATTAATTTACGAGAGTTATTTGTCAGCTCCAGGTATCATTTTCTCGGTCAGGGAATCCCGGAAACTTCAATGTTAAGTCATTTTTCCTTTCCGCTGTCATTGACCAGAAATTTCCTTGATGATCATGCTCAGGCCCTGAAAAAGCTGGAAAAGATCTTCAAAGATTCGTTTTCAAAGCTCAAGGATCTGACCACGGTCACGGTATCCGATCCGGCTCAGGTTGGAACAAACAGCTATCAGAGCTGCTATTCCTGTCAACGCTGCACCAATATCTGTCCGGTTGTCAGGTTGTATGACGACCCCATAGAAAAACTGGACATGCTGCCGCATCAGATCATGTTCAGCCTCGGTATCGGCAACAAGGAGATTGCCATGGGCTCACAGATGATCTGGAGTTGTTCCACCTGTTATCTATGTCAAGAACATTGCCCAAATCAGGTGGAAATCACTGATATTTTCTACAACTTGAAGAATGCGGCAATCAATAAAATCGAAGGAGGTCGCGCATGAAACTGGCTTTCTTTCAAGGATGCAATATACCCATCAGAATTGAGCAGTATGCGGTCTCGGCTGAGGCAGTACTCGACAAATTGGGTGTGCAGCTCGAAGTTGTTGAGGAGTTCACCTGCTGTGGTTATCCGGTAAGGAATATCGACGAAAAAGCCTATATCATTCCGTCGGTCAGAAACATGGCCATCGCCGAGAAAAAAGGCCTCGATATCATGGTTATCTGCAATTGTTGTTTTGCCAGTCTGCAAAAGGCAAAAACGGTGATGGCAAATAATCCTGATTTGGCTGCAGAGATCGATGAACTGCTGGCCAAAGACGGTCTGAAATACAGCGGTAAAACTTCCATCAAGCATTTTCTCACCGTCCTGCATCAGGATATCGGTGTCGATACTATCAGAAAACAACTGGTTAAGATGGTCAGCGAGCTCAATCTCTCAGTTATCCACGGATGTCATATTCTGCGACCGCGGGAAGTGACCATGTTTGATGATTCCTTTGTACCGAAGATAACAGAAGAACTTCTGGCTGTAACCGGTGCCAAAAGTCTTGACTGGCGGGGAAAACTTGAATGTTGCGGAGCGGCTCTCAGTGGACTGAACAACGAACTATCCCAGGCCCTGCTCAATGAAAAGGTTGACACTGCCCTGCAGGCCGGAGCACATTATATCACGCCGATTTGCTCATATTGCCATCTTCAATTCGACACCACCCAACCGGAAATCCGCAACCAGGAAACCGGTAAGGAACTGTTGCCGGTCCTCCTGCTGCCCCAACTGCTCGGCCTCTGCCTCGGAATTGATGAACGGGTTCTGGGACTTGCTCAGAACACTACCATTGAGCCAGCCCATGTGGAAAACCTCAAATCTTTACTTGGCCCTCCGGTTGAGAAAAAGAAACGTAAAAAACCCAGAGCAAAAGCTAAAGCTCAGGCTGCCGTCTGAACCTGCCACGAAAAAAAGAAGCAAACCAGAGGTGTAAGAAATCTGGTTTGCTTCTTTTTTTTTCTCAACGAATGCTTATACTGAGTCTCGTTGATCGAGTTGTCAGAACCTCAATTAACCCTTTAAACCATTGAACCTTTAGTGAAAGATATGAGCAAAATCATTGCATTTGCCGGAAAAGGCGGCGTAGGAAAAACCACAGTTGCATCACTTGTTATTCGCAGTCTCTCTGTAACTAACAAGACGCCGATCCTGGCTGTCGATGCCGATCCAAACAGTAATCTTGGCGAAACTCTCGGCCTTGAAGTGACCTCGACCATTGGCGACATCAGGGAAAACTTCATGCGTGATCCTCAGGGTGTACCTTCCGGTATGGATAAAGCAATCTATCTTGAAAGCCTGGTTGAGCAGGCGCTCATAGAAAAACCTGAGTTTGACCTTCTGGTCATGGGACGCCAGGAAGGACAGGGTTGTTATTGCATGGTCAACAACATTTTACACAATTTCACGGACCGACTGTCCCAGAGTTATCGATATATGGTGGTCGACAATGAAGCCGGCATGGAACACCTGAGCCGAAGAACAAGTGGCAAGGTCGATACACTCTTTCTGGTAACCGACTACTCGCTACGTGGACTTAGAGCGTTAAAACGAATCAACAAAATGCTGGACAGCTTGAAGCTGAAAGTTGAGGATATGGGCATCGTCGTTACCCGTGGACCAGAAACCCTCAACGCCAAATTCATGGAAGAGGTTGAACAGATTGGTCTACCCGTGGTCGGGATCATCCCGGACGACCCGGCTTTACTCGATTTTGATATGGAAAAACGATCATTAATGGAGTTGCCAGACGATTCGCCGGCAGTAGCGGCAGTTGATGCCTTGTTAACGGCAACGTGTCCTGCCTGACAATACCGCCGCCAGCAAACACAGAAAGGAGGTATAACGATGGGACAAGATGTCGCCGTTTTCAAGCCGTATGCTTTTGAGATTGGACAAAAGATCCGGATCGAGAATTCCAGACGGGCAGGCGACTGGGAAATAGCCGCAGTCGGAGAGCACACGGTAACCCTGCGCTGCCCCATCTCACATAAGGAGTTTGAATGGAATAAGTTCTGCTATCTCGTGGCAGAAGAAAAAGATGTCCCCTGGCCCAGGACCTGAATCTCCCCTTCCTGCCCCAGAACTCCAATCTTTCATAACAAGCAATTTTTCTCAAATCATCTATGGTTTTTGAAGGTTCCGGTCGATAGCGCGTCGACGCCATGGTCCGCAGTAGTTATCACTCCCTTTATCACTCCCTCACCGTTTACCACCAGGCGAGGAGGTATGTGACCAGGACAGGTCCCCGTTAAGCTGGGCCAGATCGACTGGGAACGTAAGTTACACCTCCTGTAAACAATCGGGCAGTATCAGCAGTCAATTGACGCAACCGCTCTGTGTAACTAAATTTTCCTTTGAGTATCCCAGGCAAAAAAAATCGGTACCGTAACAGAGGGGAGTATGTAATGAGGCCACTACACTCTATATATGTTCCAACTTTCATATTGTCAGTCTTTGTCCTCTGCTTGCCTATAGCCGGGGCAGGTCAGTTAAACCTGGACAATGAGGGAGTGGCAATCAGCGGCTACGATCCCGTCAGCTATCACCTGAAGACTGGTGCCCAGAAGGGTCGGAGGAATCTGCTCTTAACCCATAACGGGTCTATCTATTATTTTGTCAGCTCTGACAATCGTGCTTTGTTTATGAAAGATCCGGAACGATATACACCTGCTTTCGGTGGCTGGTGCGCCTGGGCCATGCTCGATGGGGAGACGGTTGAGATCGATCCTCAAACTTACAAGCTGGTAAACAACAAGACCTACCTGTTTTACAACTCGTTCTTTAGCAATACTTTGAACAAATGGAATACACTCGCCCAGGAAACAGGTGAACAGAGCCTGAGCAACCAGGCCGAATCGGCCTAAAAAGTATTGGTGAAAAAGGCGGTGGACTGAGAATTTTTGGTCTAATTTGTCGTTTTTCACATACACAGTGCAGTATGCAGTACCCGCTGGGCACCGGCAAATTCATCACGATTGACAATAAACTGCATGTTTGATTGTCTGGTGGTTTGGGAGACAGCCAGGATATTTATCTGATCTTTTGCAAGCGCTTGGGCAGCTCGTGCCATAATACCTGGTTGGCCAATATTTGAGCCTATTGCACAGACAATGGCCACTGCTTTTGAGGTGACCAGTTCGAAGTTGTCACTGAGCTCAGCGACCAGATGCGGCGTACAATCACGTTCCAGAATAATCAGATCAATGGTGTTGGCATTTGTCATCTTGCTGATATAGGAAACCATATGTTTATCAAAGATTTCCATGACATGTCTGTCGAACCCCACCTCACCGACCATACGTGTATCATGAACCTCAAGGCAGACCACCTTATTTGAGCCGGTGACGATTTCCACCTTTGATTCCGGAGCCACAAAATTTTTAGTAATGAGGGTTCCCGGATGGTCTGGATCAAAAGCATTTTTAATCCGGATCGGTATCGAGTTAATCTCCAGGGGTTTCGAGGCTTTGGGATGTATTGCCTCCATACCAACATCGGCAAGCTGATCAGCCACATCGTAGTTGGTGTTGCAAACCGGATGCGCCACATCTTCGCCAAGCAGCAGCGGATCACCGGAACAGAGATGATATTCCTTGTGAATAATTGCTTCAGAAGCTCCTAAAAGTACTGCCACTTTGGAGAACGTCACCTCTGAATAACCGCGATCGAATTCCCGCATAATCCCTTCAATGCCCTTGGTATATCCAGTGGCAAAACAAATGGTGGAATAAGGATCAATTTCGTTGAAACTGTCTTTGATTCGCTGGTCAATGGTCATTTGTCTGCCGTCATCCCAGCCGCTCAAATCGACAAAGGTGGAATCATAGCCTCTGTTTACCAGTATATTGGCAGCGTTATACCCGCTATGCATCTCGCCAAGTGAGGCCAGCAGTTCCCGGGCCGCAAGCAAAAGTTCTGTACGCGACACATATCCCGAGGCCAGTACATTTTCCATGCTTCTGAGAATATTAATGGACAGATCAATCCGGTCACCGATAAAATCATTGGCCTCTTCAACATTTAAACCCACGTCAGCCAGTGTCTCGTTAAAGGCCACAAGCCGTTCTCGCAATGCCAGCAATTTGCGGGGGTAATTTTCCTGCTCCTCGAAAAGTCTATAAATCCCCGGCTGCATGGTTTTCTTATGCTCGAGCAGATCGTCGGTGACACCGGCATAAGCGGACACCACATAAATTCTGCCGAATATTTCATCCTCTTTTCTCAGGATAATATTATCTATTATCTCGGGAAAACGAGACATCGAGGTCCCACCTATTTTCTCCACTTGAAGCTTATGTCTGGCCATGATTATCTACTCTTTTATCATTTTGGTATATTGAGGATTTTCGACTCTTCCGCTATCCCATTTCGCACTACTATAGTACCGATTACTGGAATATCAAAATCCTGCACGAACCTATTCGAGATGACAGGTAAAAACAAGTAGGCGCCTTGAATAAAGCAAGGCGTCCATCTTGGCCACTATGCGTGATGCATCTTATCATTGACCGGCCTCGGATCAAATTTACTTGACACCTTTTTAATGGCTGGGTTATAAGTATTACGAATTTATTTTTTGTGTTACCAGGTGCCTGTATCAGTTGCAGAATCAAACTTGATGTCAACCCCAGATTTATAACCGTATGCATATTTCAGAAGGTATTTTATCAGCTCCGGTTTTAATCAGCGGAGCAGTGGTTACCGTGGCCGGTACGTCGATAGGGCTGAAAAGACTCGATATGGACAGAATCATGGGGACTTCCATTCTGACCGCTGCATTTTTTGTAGCTTCGCTGATCCATGTTCCCATTGGCCCCGCCTCGATTCATCTGGTGCTTAATGGACTTCTTGGAGTCATCCTCGGATGGGCATGTTTTCCAGCCATTCTGGTTGGTCTGCTGCTGCAGGCAATTTTCTTTCAATATGGTGGTCTGCTGGTGCTCGGTGTCAATACGGCCAATATGGCGCTTCCGGCCCTGCTCTGTTTCTACCTGGTACGGCCAATGCTGCAAAAACCGCAAACCAGGCCGATGGCAGGGTTTATCGCAGGTGCCGGAGCGATTTTTTTAGCATCCGTTTGTATGGCCCTGTCGCTGGCCATAAGTGATAGCGGTTTTCTGACAACGGCTAAATTAACCGTACTTGCCAATCTACCGATTATGTTGATCGAAGGGGTGATTACCATGTTCACCGTATCATTTCTTGCCAGGGTACACCCGGAACTGCTTGCGGGAATCGATTCATGAAACGGGTAGTAATCCTGATTTCGAGTATCTTTCTTCTCATTTTGATGTCTTGCCCTGCTTCGGCGCATAAAATCCATGTTTTTGCTTATGTTGAAGGACCCATGATCAAAGGTGAGGGTTCGCTGGGGGGCTGAAAGAAAGCCAAAAATGCTGGGGTTTATATGATTAACAACTCCGACGGGACCATCATCCTGACCACGAGGACCGATGATCATGGCTTGTTTTCATTTCCAATATAC
>JAQYVS010000169.1 GCA_030145365.1 Desulfofustis sp.
CAAAGCGGCAGAACGCACCTTCACCTATGCCAACGAGGTTGAAAAAACACACGCTGAACTCTATCAGAAGGTTCTGGACACCCTTGAGAACCCTACCGAAACAGACTACTACGTCTGCAAGGTCTGCGGTCACACGCATGAAAACGAAGCTCCTGGAAAATGTCCGGTCTGCGGAGCCAACAGCAATGCGTTTGTAAAAATAGACTAATGTCCAGTCACTTATCAAATGACGCATAATTAGGTAGGAACGACGCCTCGCCCCGATTACCAAAAAGATTCTTCGCCGGTTTCGCGGCGAGGTGCCGCTTCCCTATTGATGCCCATACGTCAGTTCACTTGTGACAAATGACACTTACTTTCTTCAAAAAAATCTTATCCAGCAAGTTGTAGCTCATGGATGAAAGAGCCTCCCTCTGCAACACCTTCACAACGTGCACATAATTTAAGTGAATTTCAACCCCAAACATAGTAATAATTCCCATGACAGCTGGTTGATTATTACTTCTGCGCAATAATAATTCTCACCCCACCTATCTTTGACGGACAAAATGTTTATTTTTTAGAGAAGTAACAAAATACTAAGAAAAAATGTAAGCGAAAACTCATATACTCAACAAACCCAAGATGAAACGATTTTCAGAGCATGATATACGATCGATAACTAACGTCTTAAAAGATGTGGAGGAGTTTGTTTTTCTTGAGAGCAGCAGGGTAACACCGGAAGATCATTGTTCGCTTCTCTTTACCAAGCCCATAAGCTGGTTGACTTGCACAACCGCAGATCAAGCTGATGATTTTTTAAACAAGGCTGACGAGTGGCGGGCCAAGGGAAAATTCCTTGCTGGATGGATTTCTTACGAGTTTGGTTACCTGATTGAGCCAACCCTAACATCCCTTTCCCGTTCAAAAAATGACGTATCTTCATCCGATGATCCCCTTGCCGTTCTTGGTGTTTTTGACCAGCCGATCATTTTTGATCACGCAGAAGATGACTTGCTCAATAATAAAACTTGGCCGGAACTAACGACGGATAACGATGAGGGATACCTGATTGAAAATTTACGTACCAATATCAGTCGCGAAGAGTATTTAGCGGCCATCAAGCAAATTAAAGAATACATTACTGCCGGTCATACCTACCAAGTCAACTACACCATGAAACTGAATTTTTCATGCTCTGGTTCACACTCTGCCTTGTACCGTACGTTACGCCGTAATCAGTCTGTTTCATACGGGGCCTGGATAAGGCATAACGGCCGGGATATCATGAGTTTCTCTCCTGAACTTTTTTACAGAACAGACAAGGAAAAAATCACCGTTCGTCCTATGAAAGGCACTTTGGTTCGAGGAAAAACTACCAGTGAAGATGAATCCAACCGTCTGTTTTTACAACAGGATCCCAAAAACCGCAGTGAAAACATAATGATTGTTGATCTGCTTCGTAACGATCTCGGGCGCCTGCTTTACGATATTAATGGAGGCAGTGTAAAACCAAGATCTCTTTTTGACGTCGAAACGTATGAATCACTTTTGCAAATGACCTCAACGATTGACGGGCAACTTGAAAAAGCCAACCAACCAAAACAGAAAGAAATACTTAAAGCGATCTTCCCCTGCGGTTCTATCACAGGCGCTCCAAAAATCCGCACCATGGAAATTATAAATGAACTGGAAAAAGAAGAGCGCGGTGTGTATTGCGGGGCTATAGGCTACAGCGGTCCGGAGCAAACGGTATTTAATGTACCCATTCGTACTGTTGTACTCCACAACGGTCGTGGCGAAATGGGAATTGGTTCAGGCATTATCCATGATTCCGACCCGGAAGGGGAATGGCAGGAAAGCCTGCTAAAGGGCAAATTTTTGACCCGGCCTATATCGGAGTTCCAGCTTATTGAAACCATACTATGGCAGCCTGAATCCGGTTACTGGCTCATTGAAGAACATTTAGAGCGACTGGCTGACTCAGCCATGTATTTTATGTTTTCCTTTGACCTTGACCAGGTGAAACAACAACTTTTAAAGAAAGCAGACCTGCTCACCATGAACAGCAGGGTAAGGCTTCTACTCTACCGTGACGGCAGACTGGATATAACCGCAACAGAGTTACCTGATTTCAAAACGTTTGATCCCTTACAGCCTCTGAAACAAAGCCCCCTTCCGGTCGTCTCTTTTTCTCAACAGCAGATCGATTCCAAGTCGTGTTATCTATATCACAAAACCACCAATCGGCAGGTTTATGATGACGCCAGAGAGCAGGCAGCCAAACAGAAATTATATGAAATGCTTTTTTTGAACAACAGGGGTGAAGTGACCGAGGGCAGTATCAGCAACGTTTTTATTGAAAATAACAAAGAGATTGTAACACCGCCGGTTGAGTGCGGCTTATTGAACGGCACCCTCCGGCGCTATTTGCTGAAACAAGGGCGAATCTGGGAACAGGTGTTAAGTAGACAGGATGTACTCAATGCCGATGCGGTGTATGTTGGAAATTCGATACGCGGTTTGGTGCAGGTAAGGGTACTACCGGAAAATTAATCACATACCAGAACTAAAAAATTCAACATTGAACGAAAAGACATGATTCTGCAACACTTACTGAAAGATGACCGACCAGTAATCATGGGTATTCTCAACCTGACTCCTGATAGTTTTTCCGACGGAGGCAGTTATACGGAAAAAGGTCGTGCTGTCTGCTTTGCTTTGAAAATGGTGAGAGAAGGCGCAAACATAATTGATGTGGGTGCTGAATCAACCCGTCCGGACTCACAGAGAGTGTCGCCGGAAGAACAGCTTCGCCGTCTTATAGATATAATCACATCTCTTAGGCAAACTCTGCCGGTAGACATTCCTATCAGCATTGATACAACATGGTCGGAAGTAGCCGCTAAAGCTATATCAGCTGGTGCTTCTATTATTAACGACGTTCGTAGCGGTCGTGATGATGAGGGAATTTTTACACTAGCTGCAGAAAAAAAACTGCCGATCATTCTGATGCATATGCAGGGAACACCGCAAACAATGCAGATTAATCCCTCCTATAAAAATGTGGTTAAGGAAGTCAAAGAATTTTTATTGGAACGTTGTGA
>JAQYVS010000170.1 GCA_030145365.1 Desulfofustis sp.
AATGTTTAAGGCCGGTAACAATCATGATTCGATCCTAAAATACAGTGTTCAGGTGTTATAGGTCGTTGATGTTGTGTCGCCTCCGGTACCGGTCCAGTTTGTATGGAAGTATTCGCCTCGCTCTCGGTCAAGCCTTTCATAAGTGTGGGCACCGAAGTAGTCGCGTTGCGCCTGCAGAAGATTGGCTGGCAGCCGCTTACTTCGCAAACCGTCAAAATAGGCGAGGGCGGAGGACAGACAGGGTATGGGAATTCCATTTGTTGCTGCAGTGGCGACGATGCGCCTGAGATCGCTTTGTGTGCGGTTTATCGTTTCGGCAAAATAGTCATCAAAAAGAAGATGCTCGAGCTTAGGCTGATTCTCATAGGCCGCTGCAATCCGGTCAAGAAAAGCAGAACGGATGATGCATCCGCCTCGCCAGATCTTGGCTATAAGTGCCGGATTCAGATTCCAATTATATTGTCTTGAAGCCTCGTGCAGTAGAGCAAATCCCTGAGCGTATGAAATGATCTTGGCTCCATAGAGGGCAGAGCCTAATGCCTCAACGATTTCTTTGACATCTCCAGTATAAGCGGTCTCAGGGCCGTGCAGTCTTTTTGCCGCAGCCAGCCTGAGGTCCTTCATTGCCGAAAGGCACCGGGCAAATACCGATTCGCTGATCAGAGAGAGTGGGATTCCATAATCTAAAGCTGAATTGACGGTCCATTTTCCGGTTCCTTTCTGCCCAGCCGTATCCAGGATCTGTTCAATCAATACCGTACCGTCAGGCTCTTTATAAGCAAAGATATCTGCCGTAATCTCAATCAGGTAACTGCTGAGATTTCCGTTATTCCAATCTGAAAATACCTGATGGATCTGGTCGCTGTTCAGACCAAGATGCTGCTTCATGACCTGGTAGGATTCACAGATCAGCTGCATATCGCCATATTCGATACCGTTATGAACCATTTTGACAAAATGTCCGGCTCCATCAGGCCCCAGCCATCCGCAGCAGGGTTCATCGTTCCCGGCCTTGGCAGCTATGGCAGTAAAGATTGGCTCGAGATGAGGCCAGGCTGTGTCGCTGCCCCCCGGCATAATTGCCGGGCCCTTGAGCGCCCCTTCCTCGCCGCCTGATACGCCGCTGCCGATGTAATACAAGCCCTTTCTGTCAACCGTATCGACCCGGCGCCTGGTGTCTTCATAATTGGAGTTGCCGCCGTCGATAATAATATCCCCGGGTTCAAGTAGCGGAAGAAGCTGCTCGATAAAGCTGTCAATGACGGAACCGGCTTTGAGCATCATCATGACTCGTCTTGGACGTTCAAGGGCCATGACAAAATCCTGCAAACGATGAAACCCGCAAATCGGCAGTCCTTGTGCTCGTCCGGATAAAAATGCGTCTGTTTTACTTGTTGTCCGGTTGAAAACGGCAACGGAGAATCCTTTGCCGGCCATATTCATAACCAGATTTTCTCCCATGACGGCTAGTCCCGCCACTCCTATCTGTGCTGTGGTGCTCATGTTCTGTTTCCCTGTTGATCAAGTTGATTAATAATGTCGCTGCAAATGTTCCCGGGACTCTGGTGGATATTTATAATCAGTCCGTCTTCGGGCTCTTCCAGGGTTTGCAGCTGGCTTTCGAGCAGCGCATCGTTCATGTACTGGTGACTTCTGTCGGCGAGTCTTTCTTTGAGCAGATCGGCTGAGCCTCTGAGATATACCGATACAACCTGTTTCTGATCTATTGCCAGGATGTCCCGATACGACTGTTTCAGGGCCGAGCAGGCCAGTACCAGGTTGCTGTCCTGTTCAAGGCGAAGTTTGATGCGCGCGCTCAATGTGGCTAACCAGCCGAGGCGGTCATTATCGTTGAGCGCAATACCGGCACGCATTTTCCCAACATTTTCAGCTGGGTGAAAGTCGTCCGCATCATCAAAATCCCAGCCGAGCATTACGGCCAACAGCTTGCCGATGGTGCTCTTTCCGCATCCCATCGGGCCTATGATGATAACAACCATATGTCAGTTTCCTTCCGGGTCAATGTTGAAGTAGGTTACCGCGTTTCGAAAACAGATATCTTTAATTGTCTCGCCGATCAATTCATATTCGGCAGGCAGCTCACCATTTTCAATGTCATTACCGAACAGGTTGCAGAGTATCCTGCGAAAATATTCATGCCGGGGATATGAGAGAAATGAGCGGGAATCGGTGAGCATGCCGACAAACTGACTGAGTAGACCAATATTCGACAAGGCGTTGATCTGTCGTATCATCCCGTCTTTCTGATCGTTGAACCACCAGCCGGAGCCAAACTGCATTTTTCCGGGGATGCTGCCGTCTTGAAAATTGCTGATCATTGCAGCGATCATTTCGTTGTCACGCGGATTCAGGTTGTAGAGAATAGTTCTGGCTAACTTCTTACGATACTCAAGTTTATCAAGAAAACGCCCCAGGGAAGCAGCCATGGTGAAATCACCGATTGAATCATAGCCGGTGTCCGGGCCAAGCTTCTGATAGGCCATAGAGTTTATATTTCTGATGGCTCCGAAATGAAATTGCTGGGTCCAGCCACGATCGTGATCCATGATGGCTAATTCTATGAGCATGGCTGATTTAAACGTGATAATTTCATTGTCAGACAGATCTTTGCCGGTTCTTGCCTTGCTGAAGATTGAGGCTATCTCCTCGGCGGTAAAATCTTCACTATACGGCTGCTCAATGCCGTGATCGGAGAGCCGGCAGCCCATTTCGTGGAAAAAACTGTGGCGTTTGCTCAAGCTTTCCAGCAATTGATCGAAATCAGAAATATCGCTTCCGGTGAGATCTCCCAGGCCATCGACCCATTGATTGAAAGCATCAGGATCTTCTACCGCCATTGCCTTATCCGGTCTGTAGGCAGGCAGGACCTTGATTGTGAAGCGTGAATCTTCGGCAATCTGTCGATGAAACTCGAGACTGTCGAGTGGATCGTCGGTGGTACAGACAACCCGAACATTCATCTGTTCCAAAATCCCCCGAGTTGAGAACTCATCGAGCTGTAGAAGATCAGCACATTGATCGTAGATTGTGTTTGCACTCGAGGCATTGAGCAGGGTATCAGTTATGCCGAATGGTTTCTTCAGCTCAAGGTGAGTCCAGTGATACAGCGGATTTCGTATGGTTTTTGGAACCGTTGCCGCCCATGACTGAAATTTCTCCCGATCGGAGGCATTACCGGTAATGTAATGCTCGTCGACTCCATTGGCACGCATTGCCCGCCATTTATAATGATCGCCGTTCAACCAGATCTGAGTCAGGTTGGCAAAGTTTTTATTGGAAGCGATTTCTTCCACGGGAAGATGGCAATGATAGTCAAAAATAGGCATTGAAGCCGCAAACTCATGATACAGGAGCTTCGCACTTTCGGTTATAAGAAGAAAATCTTCAGACAAAAAAGGTTTCATAGTGTCTCCAGTGTCACATGTTCTTGACGCGGTGCAGAATTTCGCCCGCTTTTTCAACGAAAAGTATTCCTTCCGCTTCACGTCCACGATAATCTTCAGGGTTTATGGTATCTGGGTCCAGGTAGCCAAGATTGATCTTCTCGCAAACATCCGCAGGAATTTGCGAGGCAAGCTGTATGGTTATTCTCGGTCTTTCCACCCCGTCTTCCATAATTCCGGTACCACGAACGTGAGTTGAGTGGGCCAGAACGCCTCTAGGAATACCGGGGAAGCGATCGGGCTGTTCCAGGAAATAGTCAACAATGTGGTAACCGATCTTTTCAATATCAGCTCCCCAGGTGCGGGATACTTCGGTAATATGGGGCGCGTAGATGATCAAGGTGCCGCCGTCAGCCACAACCTGTTCGAGCTTGTACATCACCTTGCCGCCGGTCCAGATTTCGTTGTACATCGGTGGGCAGATCCCGAAAACGGTGGAAAATGCGTGCTCTTTTTCAACCACATGGACCTGTTCAGACAGATCTGCCGCCAGCGACCAGGCTTCTCGGTAGTCTCCAGCATACAGGCCATAGAGCTCCGTCTGCGATTTGACGACCATGGCCAGACATGAAACCTCAATATCGATGAGTTCCATGGCACGATTGATAACTTCACGAACCGGGGTATGTTTAATACCGATGGTACCTGCACAGGTCACCACGGCCCCGAGCCAGTGGAAGGCATGGAGAAACTCACCGCCGGATATACCGGGGAAAAGATATTTGGCGCCACCCGAGTAGCCAACCACTTCATGGGGGAAAACCGGGCCGCAGATCAGAATCATATCGTAGTCGAAAATAGCCTTGTTGATGTCCACGGGGACCCGCTCTTTTAATCGTCCGCCAGATAGTGTTTCGATCTCGTTTTCGTCTATCCAGCCAACTCTGGTCATAGTATCGTCAAGGTCCCAGCGATGATTGAAGTATGAGCTGCTGGGGTACTTTTTAGCGTGCTGCTCATCAATTCCGTATAACTCGAGAATTCTTTCGTAGGAAAGCGGCGTGTGGGTACCCAGGGCAACCATAAAGTCCAGCTGTGCGGCTTTGGGTCCAACAATCTCCTGCAGGCAACGAACCATCTCAGGCAGGGGACAGGTACGCGTTGTATCGGGGGTTAAAACCAGAATACGTTTGTTAGTAACGTAATTGGCGGGAAGGCTCCGACTGATGATATCCCTGATCTGGTTGAGATCGAGGACTGTCTCTGGTGTTCCAGCGCCTATGGCCATAATAAATTCCTCGGGCTTAAAAGTTTATGTCACATGGAAGATAATTTGAAAGGAGAGAACTCTATAAGTGCGCAAAATGGTGCGGCTAATAATCACAATGTTTCCAGTACTCATCAATCATGGCCATAAAATTATCATAATTGGAGCCAACTGCAATCGTATGTGTTGTTCCAAGAATGAAACGGCCTTGATCTTTGGCATTATCCATTGCTGCCTTGATTTCCCGGCGAACATCGTCCATGCTGCCGTCAATAATTAACTCCACGGGCACGCCTCCCCATAAGACCATTTTCTGTCCAATTCTCCTTTTCACGTCCGCGAGATCCATTCCGCCGGACTGTTGAATTGATTGATAACAGTCGTAGCCGAGCTCCACGAAGAGGTCAAAAAACTCATTAACATTGCCACAACAGTGTTTGACAACATGCTTCCCGTATTTCTTTTTTATATTATCCACTCTGGCTTTGTTTGCTGCAAAGAACATGTCGCGAAACATTTTGGGACTGATGAACCCGCCCATGTTATAGGCAAAATCTGCACCCCAGATAACCGCATCGCTCTGAGGGTGAATCATTTTCTCGTCCAGTTTGTTTTGTTTCTTAACAAGATAATCAACTGATTTTTCGATAAAATCTTTTTTGGTAATCAAGGCCATCATACCATGCTCCATTCCGCCTTCGAGTACAATCCCGATCTCTCCACCTGATGGTCCAATGATAAATTTACGACCGGAAAAGTGGCCTATAACTGCATTGAGTATGTCCCATGAACGTGGATCCAGGCCTGGCGGCTCCGCAGGAAGATCTCCTATCTCAACATCCTCGACCTGAGCCAGTATTTCATGATCCATCGTATAGAGGGTCTGTTCGGCAAGTGGATCTTTTACGCAGACCACGTCGTGGGTGATATCCGAAAATTTAAAGATCCTGCCATCACTGTCTTCCCAGGTGTTATCGTCGATTTTTTTAGGCGGGGGAATGTCAGAAGGCAGAGGAATCGCCCAGGTGGCCATGGGAAAATTGATGATATCGAACCCCAGTTTTTCGTGGAGCTCTATATGATCTTTGATATAGCTTTCGATAACTTCCTCGTGTCGATTTTCCCAGAAAGCTATCTTGGATTTGGCTTTTGCTCTCAGATACGTTGGTCTGCCAATGATTTTTTCAACCGTGTCAAAGTCAATAGCAAATTCACCGATGGGCACTCGATCTGGTATTTCACCTGCAAAAACCTTTGTAACTCGTTTATTGGAATTCATTTTATTCCTCCACGGTCGGCCTGGGTAGAGAGTCGATCAACAATCGGGCAAAATTCAAACGCCTATTTCTCATGGCGTCGACTTTGTTTTGTTTTTGTCTCATTAATCGTTTTCTGGACGCTCAAGCTCAGAAGCCGGTAAGCACTGTGGCGTAAACCGAATCAGTCTCTTATATATCGTCAAACGATACTTGGAAATATCTGCTTCCGGCGCTACGGATAGTGGTTATTTACCTATCGTTTTTTTACTATAATTTATCAGTCATATGAATTAAGACATATAGGGGAATTCAAGTTATTTTTCCATATAATTCATTACAATGATCACCGGTTCTCAATAGGCAAGCATACCATAGTAACAGCAGACAGCCTTAAAGAATGAAAATAAGAGAGGAGTAGAAACATGGGAGTAATCAAACAGCAGGAAGTGGGGCGCGAGCCGATTGCCGATAAACGTGAGCGTTATCTTGGCCATACCGATAATCTGATGATGGTTGTCATTGACTTCAATGACGGACCCACTGAGGAAGCTGATCCTCCCCATTGGCACCCCCATGAACAGATGTCCTACGTCGCGGCAGGTGAAATTGTTGTTCATATCGGCGATAAGCAGGAACGCTTAGGCCCCGGCGATATGTTCACCGTACCTCCGGACGTTCCCCATACGGTTCAACTGTTGACCGAGCATGTCAGACTGGTGGATTGCTTTACCCCACTCAGGGAGGATTTTCTGAAGTAATTGTCTGTATCGAATGTTTTTTTAAGGAAAAATGGAAGTAAGACGAATTTTCCCATTCGTTTCTTTGCTTCATTAAATTGAATAAGAAGAAAAACCGCCATCTATCGGAATAACTGCCCCAGTGACAAACCTAGAGGCATCGGAGAGCAGCCAGATGACGGTTCCGAGCAGATCTTCCGGTTCTCCATAGCGTCCAAGCGGTGTATGGGCAATCACCTTTTGGGCTCGATCCGACAGCTCCCCGGTTTGCGGATCCACATGCAGGAAACGTAGCTGTTCCGTCATGAAAAATCCTGGTGCAATGCCATTGACCCGAACGCCTGTACGGGAAAAATAGACTGCCAGCCAGCGGGTAAAATTGCTGACTGCCGCTTTTGCAGCAGAATAGGCAGGCACTTTGGTGAGAGGGATATCTGCACTCATGGAAGAGATCGTCACGATCGAACCATGTTTCTGCTTTACCATTGCCTCCCCAAATACCTGGATGGTTAAAAAGGTTGATAAAAAATTCAGGCTGAACACCTGACTGAATTCGTTAAAACCAAGGTTAAAGAGACTTTGATTCTGGGGAGCATCAATGTGCTCTGATTCCAGAAACTCATTTTCGGTTGTGCTGCCGGGGTCATTTCCACCGGCACCAGTGATGAGAAGATCTATAGAGCCCCATTTTGCTTTGATCTCACTGCAGCAATCTGATATTTGTTCCTTCTCAAGTTCGTTGCAGGCTTTTGCCTTGGCCTGCCCTCCAACCTTTTGTATTTCAGCTGCTGTTTGTTTGGCTGTTTCCAGATTGATATCGAGAACCGCAATTTTAACCCCCAATGATCCGAGCCCGATCGCCATATTGCTGCACAATGCTCCACCTGCACCGGTAATGACGCACACCTTACCTTTCAGCTTAAAAGAACTCATGATGTCCACTGTTTATTTCTCCTCGGGTTGCTGCCGCCGCCTTGTTATTCGTTTGAATTATTAGAAGATAAACTTCTCCGAAGGTGAATACCAGGTAATTATCGGAACTGATATCTGGTCAAAATATTCCCATAAGGAATAATTTTATTTACAAATAAGAATTATGGTTTCATGGTAGGATTCCTGCCATGGAACGACAATGAATTGCCAAAACGGCTACGCGTACTTTCGGTTTTATCACTTCGAAATAGATAGGGGGCAGAGATACATATCTCTGGATAGTCATGCAAACGGATCAGGAAAAACTCGCCTTGGTGACAGGTGCAGCTGGGGTTTTAGGTCTTGCGATCAGCAGGGCCCTGGTGGCTGATGGGTACCGGGTGATAATGGTAGACCTGAATCAGACTGAAATTGAGAGGCTTGCCGAAGATATTGGAGATTCAGCTATTCCCCTCGCGCTTGATATCAGTGCAGCTGACAAGGTGAAAGCGGCATCAGATATGATTAAAAAAGCCTATGGCTCTGTGTCTGTCTTGGTTAACAATGCCGGTTTGTTGTCTAACAGCAAGATTAGCGATACAGATGATGATGAGTGGCGACGTCTTCTGTCCGTAAATCTGGATGGCGCTTTTTATCTGTGTCGTGAGTGGCTTGCTGGAATGAAAAAACAACAATGGGGACGTATCGTCAATATCAGTTCACTGGCCATGAAAACCGGTGGATTGACAGCCGGTACATCATATACCGTCTCAAAAGGGGGGATCACCGCACTGACTCTTTCTATTGCCAGAGAAGCAGCGCCATATGGTGTTACCGCCAATGGTGTTGCACCGGCCTATATAAAAACCCCGATGATTACAGATTTTCTTGATCAGGAGCAACAGCAGGCTTTACTCGAGCAAATCCCGGTGGGACGGTTCTGTGAAGCTGAGGAAGTTGCCCATGTGGTGAAATTTCTGGTTTCACCGCTGTCTGGTTTTATTACCGGTGAAATCATCGATATTAATGGCGGTCTGCATATGGATTGATAAAAGGACATGAACACGACCAGAACGCTGAGGCAGTTCCTCAGCGTTTATTACTCGCCTTTGGCAACAATCCGTGAGTTCATGCTGGTCAATCCAGACTGATTTAAAGGCCACTTAAGAGATTCGGCAGGGTAAGCGATATTGCCGGCACAAAGGTGACAAGCATCAAGGCCACCAGAATCCCGATATAAAATGGCCAGATCGTTTTTACCGCATCCTCAAGCTTAACCCCCCCCACGGCACAACCGACGAATAGGCAGGCCCCCACCGGAGGCGTGCATAGTCCGAGTCCAAGATTAAGTAATAAAATCATGCCGAACTGATACGGATCTATGCCAATGGAAATGGCGACCGGTAAAAAGATCGGCGTGCAAATTAGAATGAGTGCAGCCATATCCATGATCATGCCGAGCAGCAGAAGCATAAGATTTATCATGAGAAGGATGGCAATCGGGTTTTCTGAAATGCTCATTAAGAGCCCTGCCATCTTCTGTGGCACCTGATAAAAGGTCAACAGGTAAGCGAAAGCACCGGCACAGGCAATCAGGATCATGACCATGGAAGTGGTTTTGACCGAGTTGACCACGGCCAGCTTGAACTTTTCCCAGCTGAGTGATCGATAGACAATAATGGTCACGAGAAAAGCATAAATAGTTCCAAAAGCGCCGGATTCGGTAACCGTAAAAACACCGCTGAGCACTCCACCAACTATTATGACGGCAGTCATCAGGCCGGGAAGTGCAAAAAAGAAGTGTTGAATTAAAATCAAAAAACCTGGGAAAACCTCGGAAGAATAGCCCCGTTTTACCGCAACAAGATAGGAAACAACGGCAAGACACACACACATCAGGATACCGGGAACAAATCCAGCAAGAAACAATTTGGAGATGGAGATTCCGCCGCCGGCCGCCACTGCATAAATGATCATATTGTGGCTCGGCGGGATAATGATGCCGGCAAGTGATGAGGTTACGGTTACATTGACCGCGTAATCATCATCGTAGCCTTTCTCTTTCATCACCGGAATCAAGATGGAGCCTAGAGCAGAAATGTCTGCAATCGCTGAGCCTGAGATGCCTCCGAAGAGCATGGATGAGAATACATTGACGACACCGAGACCGCCCCGCATAGACCCAACGGCTGATGAAGCAAAGCGAACAAGTCGCATGGCGATACCGCCGTGAAACATCAACTCACCGGCAAAGATAAAAAACGGAATTGCCATGAGAGCAAAAATGGAGATCCCTGAAATAATGCGCTGGAAGGCGATCATCATCGGCAGCCCTTCGTAAAAAAAGGCAGAAACGGCAGCAACCCCCAAAGCAAATGCCACCGGCATACCGATAACAACACACAATGCAAATATACCTAATAAGATAAACAGGCCCATTAATCGATAACTCCTATTTAGCTGGTCTCTTCGTCAGCTGTATCTTTAAAAAAATGGATGAGATGACCAATGGAAAAGAGAACGATACAAATACCACTCAGCATGATTGGTATAGCTCGTAATCCTTCCGTCACATGGATGAGAGGAATCTCGGTCGGCCACCTGAATACAGTCAGCTTATAACCATAGATCACCATCACCAGGCCAAACCCGGTCATGATGACATGTGACATCAACTCAAACATTCGCTGAACAGGCCTTGGGCTTATCTCACGAAATACCGAGACGCCCAGATGTGTTTTTTTATGAATACCGACAGATGCACCGAGAAAGCCGATATAAACCACCAGCAGCAGGGAGACCTGTTCTACCCAGGTTGGGGTGTCGTTGAGCACATAGCGACCAAAAACCAGCCAGCCGAAAATAACGGTCAAAACGACTAGAGCTACACTGCAAAATAGTAGATTGAAGTTGCCGATCAGGTTTAAGAATCTGTCAAACAGTGATGTATTGCTTGATGGTTTATCCGTGGACATTCGAAATACCCTATAGAATGTTCATTTACTCAGGTGAATCATGCAGAGAAAAGATCATCGATACCTCGTGACACCGAGGTACCGATGATGGCAACCTTTCTCTGAAAAACATAAAGGTTTGTTTTGAATCAGGGCTAAGGGGTGTTCTGGATCATCTCAACCAATGATTTCAAGTTGGGATTATCGGCAAGATATTTGTCATAAACTGGCTTCATCGCTGCCTGGAATCCACTCTTGTCAGCAATTTCATTGACGGTGGAGCCGCCTGCTTCAACTTTTTTCTTGCTTGCGATTTCCCGCTCTTTCCAGAGCTTGCGCTGCAGCATGGCCGATTCCTGAGCTGCTTCCTTCAGGATTTTCTGATCTTCTGCAGACAGGGCGTTGTAAACATCAGCATTGATACACAAGGTCTCAGGAATGATCAGATGTTGGGAGTTGGAATAGTACTTAGCCACTTCAAAATGGCCGGTTGACTCGTAGGACGGATAATTGTTCTCAGCGCCATCAACAACATTGGTTTTCAAGGACTGATATACTTCTGCAAAGGCCATTGGTGATGGATTTCCACCGAGAGCTGCAATCATTCCAGAATACAGATCATTGTTCATTACCCTGACTTTCATACCGGTAACATCTTCGGGCTTGGTGATGGGTTTTATGGAGTTATAAAAAGAACGTGCGCCAGCATCATACCAGGCCAGGGGGACAATACCGAATTTGGCCATGCCTTTGTTGATTATCTCACCAGCTTCTCCATCAAGTACACGCCACATGTGCTCGGTGTCTTTGAAAATGAAAGGAAGAGAAACAACATTGGCTTCGGGAACGATCGGACCAAGCGGTCCAAGATTAAAGTTACCGATCTCCAGGGCACCGGCACGTACCTGCTCAATTGCATCAGGCTGGCTGCCGAGGGTACCTGCGTGATACATCTTCACACTCATTTTACCGCCGGACTTTTCCTTGAGTAATTCGGCGAATTTGTCCATTGCTATGGTGTTCGGATAGCCCTCCACATGGATATTCCAGCCCCGCCATTCTTTGGCCTGGGCTGAAAGGGAAAAGCCGACCACAATTGCTGCTGCAGTAATTGCCAGGGTAATCTTTTTCAGATAGCTCATAAACATCCTCCGTGTAAGTAGGTAGGAGCTGTTGCTCCCAATTATGTACATCTCAGGTAGATCATTGTCCCTGTGGGACCTGTCTGCCAAACAGATCTACCGGCTAACCCAGCGGCATCAGTTTTTTCCTCCAATTAGATTAGTTTATCTCTTCGTACCTCCATCCTCAAGCGAAGTACAGTCCTCCATTGATTTCAATGATCTCACCGGTTATGAAAGAACCAAGATCAGAGACAAAATAGAGAACTGCATTTGCAACATCATCCGGAGTACCACCTCGTTTCAGCGGTGTGCTGGCAATGGCGGCCTTTATGCCGGCGTCAGTGTTGAAGTTTTCATGAAACGGCGTCTCTAAAATTAATCCCGGAGCCACCCCATTTACTGTAATTCCCTGGTCTGCAACCTCTTTACATAAACCTCGGGTAAAGGCAATGATAGCTCCTTTCGAGGCGGCGTAGGCTGTTGCTCCGTTTCCTCCACCGTTCCTGGCTGCAAGAGATGACATGTTGACGATTCTTCCCCAGCCAGTATTCATAAAAGGCAGCACGGCCCGGGTGCAGTAAAAGGTGCTGGTAAGATTTACGTTGATGGTGGTGAACCAGTGTTCATCTGTCATGTCGACAATGGCTGAGCGACCGACAAGATGACCGGCGTTGTTCATCAGGATATCGATATGCCCACCAAGAATATCAGCAACCTGCTGGACCACTTCATTGACCTGTTCGCCATTTGTTGCATCCAACTGATAAGCATATCCTTTTTGGCCAAGGTCTTCAATCGCTTTAACCGTTTCTTCACCTTCAGATTTGTGTGAATAATAGGTGAGGGCTACATCTGCTCCACAGCGGGCTAGAGATAATGAGACTGCACGGCCGATTCCTATGTTTCCGCCGGTGACGAAGGCTGTTTTACCTTCAAGGCTTAGTTCCATCTTTTTCTCCTATATGTATCGTTTTATTCGATATATTTTGCAGTTGAGTCCCTTACTATCAACTTGGGTGGCAGCATCATGTGGACTGGTGCTTGGGGGCTGCCGTCCTCCAGTCGACCGATGAGGCGTTCGACCATCAGGCCGGCAATATCGCGTATGGGCGGCTGAATTGTTGTAAGTGACGGCACCACAACCTTTGTAAAGGCTATGTCATCTAACCCCGTTACCGAGAGATCATCGGGGATATTCAGACCAAGATCACGAGCACCCGCATAGACGCCAAAGGCATGCATATCGTTAATAGCTATTATTGCGGAAGGGGGATTAGATAGACTGAGAAGATAGTGTGCTCCTTGCCTGCCGAGATCTATGCCTGACGTACCATGAGTGTTCGTGCTCCCTCCCCATACAAGCTGCTCATCTGGCGCTATATTGGCGTCTTTAAGTGATTTCTGATAGCCTTTCAGACGATCCAGAAGGCCGACCATATCAATTGGTCCAGAGATAAAGCCGATACGTCGATGCCCGAGTGAAAGTAAATGTTTGGTCAGCAACCGCGTTGCCTGGACATTGTCCACGCCTATACTATCGAGGATAAAGTTATTGTTTTGTTGAGCCGGTCGATAAAAGGTTATGAAGTGCATCCCTTCGCGATAGAGGTCTTCAAGATGGCTAAATTGTACCAGGGAAGACCCAAAAATGATGCCCCGTATTCCTGATCCCCAGAGCATTTCGGCATATTTTCGTTCACGTTCAGTATTGCGGTCGCTATTGCCGAGAAGTACCTGATAGCCATTAGATAAGGCAGCTTCTTCAACAAAGCGAGCAAAAGATCCAAAATAGGGGTCGGCCACAGACGGAATAATTAATCCGATGAATGGTGAGTGGCCGGTTTTGAGCTGCCGGGCAGCAAGATTTGGGGTGTAGCTAAGCTCTTTGATGGCGTACTGGATTCGCTCCTGGGTATCAGGTCGCATTCGCTGTGACCTGCCGTTCAAAACGTTTGATACGCTACTTGTGGAAACCTTTGCCAGACGGGCTACGTCTGCAATAGTTGTTTTAGGCATGGTGACTCACCATGGTGACAATTTGACTTACAGTGTATCGATACACTAAACAAACTCTTGTGTTTTGTCAATAATGTTTTCAACCTGATAGTTGGTTCATTAACACTATGTAATATTTATGTATTTATTGCTTTTTTCTTTATTTTATCTTCGCAGAAAACAAGAAAAGAGCTGCCGGAACTGACAGCAGAGCGGTGATTATTATCAGATATAGTATAACGATGTACTATTCGAGATTTGTGATGGATTTTGTGCACACATCCCACATTCTTGTGGAAAGCAGATATGTTCTGCCCCATCACGTCGTTTCCCGGGATGTTTCAGGTGAAGATTTGCGGTATCATCCTCATGATCTGATTTGTTCGTACCTGATGATACGGTAGGGTTCTTCCTCGAGGCAGGTCTTTTGCTCTACTAGTTTGAATTGAATTGGATCGATCTGCTCAAAATAGACATCACCTTCCACATCACGATCCAATGCAGTAACAATGATGGTGTCCGTGGATGGCAAGGCGAGTTGGAAAATATCCCCGCCGCCGATAACAAAGACTTTATCCTGATTGCTGCAATGATCAATGGCATCCTGCAGGGAGTGCATGACAAGACAACCTGGAATTTGCAGAGTGGTATCCCGGGTCAGAACAATATTGTCACGGCCCGGCAGTGGTTTTCCTATTGAATCAAAAGTCTTGCGTCCCATAATTAATGGAAATCCCATGGTGGTCTTCTTAAAATGTTTTAGATCGGAGGGAAGATGCCACGGTAGCTTCCCCTCACGTCCGATGACACCGTTCTTTGCTATGGCCACAATAATGATTACTTCCACCATATTGTTATCTCCTGGAGTCTGAAAACTATTGTTTTTGTTAGAGGTGCTATGATTAATGTATCAAGTAGTATAGCCTGTAGCGTATCCAACAGCAATAATGATAGCTGCTGAGACTAAGATAACATGAGTTAGACCACAATGATCACGCCCACCCGAAAAGACAACCACGCAAAGGTTCATCTCCTGTTATTGGGAAGCACGATTCTTGTTTCGACCTCTTTCACTGTCGCCAAAATCATCACCTACTCGCTTGACCCTGTGGTTTTGACCTTCGTTCGTTTTTTGCTGGCCGCCTTGATCTTGCTGCCGATAATTAGTGTCAAACATGGCTTGAAGCCCGGGATATCGGCATGTTTTCGTTATGCGCTTATCAGCGGTTGTCTGGTCTTGTTTTTCTGGAGTATGTTTTTATCACTGCGTTATACAACATCGTTGAATGTTAGTGTGTTATTCACCCTGGTTCCCGCCATTTCCGGTATGTACAGTATTGTTCTTGTCCGTGAACGATTCAACGTAAACCTCCTGCTGGCCCTTATTATCGGTCTGGTCGGAGCATTATGGGTTATCTTTCAAGGCGATATTGATCTCGTAAGAACCTTGTCATGGAATCGCGGTGACCTGATTTTTTTCGGCGGTTGTTTAGCCATGGGGCTCTACACACCGCTGATCAGGCTCCTGTATCGAAATGAACCGATGGAGGTCATGACCTTCTGGATTCTGGTAACCGGATGTATCTGGCTTCTGCCGGGAGCAGTTCTCGGCTTACTCCAAATTTCCTGGGTCGAGATACCGGCAAGTACCTGGCTATGGATACTTTATCTTGCTGTTTTTTCAACGATAATAAGCTTTTATCTGACCCAGTACGCAACCCGGTTTATCGGTCCGACCAGGACCATTGCCTACTCCTATCTGTATCCGGCCCTGGTCATGATTCTTGATCTTTTTCTGGGCAAAGGCTGGCCAGATATGAGGATAATTCCAGGAGTTATACTGACCATGGCAACCATGATTTTACTGCTCGTACCGTCATTTGCTGGAAAACCGACTGGAAAGAATCATTCGTCAGAGTTGAGGAGATAGGACGCCTCTTCTTTATGCAGGGCTCCTTTCGGAGTCAAATTACTGGAAAATAAGCTTACTCTGTCAATGGTACATGGCGGCGATTGCAGCAGGGCGTTTGCTGCGAGAAAACCGGCTACCCGTTTAATCGGACTGTTCTTCAATCTGGCCAGTGTGAAATGCGGGTGAAATTTTCTCTGTTCCGGTGCCACTCCACAGAGGTTTAAGAGATAATTTACCTTTTTTCGCAAGATGATGATATCACCTGCCGGGTCCACGCCTGCCCAGATAACACGCGGGTTGCCGCGGGGAGGGAAATGGCCGGTACCACGTATTGCCAGGGTAATCGGCGAAGTTTGGAGTTTGCTCAACGACTCTTTGATATCGTGAAACAGATTACCGTCCACCTCGCCAATGAATCGCAGTGTCAGATGGACCTGTTCTTCGGGAACTGGGCGTGAACCGGGAATGGAGGTACCCAGGCTGCTGAGCAGGCGGCGAATATTTTTATCCGGTCTGAGACCAATGAAAAGTCGGATCATAATTTTTTAGCGACGAATCTGATCACTTCATTCGCCAGGGTCAAGCCGAATAAGGCCGTCAACGTCGGCAGGCTCCCCAAAGTTCTTCTCCCTCTTCCCCGCAAAGAAGGCCCGCTTTTCTGTTCGTGTTCCGAAGGTGGCGGATATTCAAAGTCAACCGGTTCCGTAGAGTAGACGCAGGTGATACCTGTGTAGATGTCTTCTTTTTTCAGTCGTTTTCGGATGCGGCGGGCAAGGGGACAGTTCTTCGTTTTTGAGATATCACTCACTTTAATGTGCATAGGATCCGTGCGCAACGCTGCTCCCATCGAAGAAAATGTGGGTATCGATCTGCGGTGCGCTGCCTTCAGAAGCTGTACTTTCGGGTTCAACGAGTCAATTGCATCAATAATAATGTCAGGACGAAGCTGTAAAATTTCTTCAATTGATACATCATCAACAAAGCGTTCCAAAGCTTCAACCTGGCAATGAGGATTGATATCGAGCACACGATCTGCGGCCACTGCGACTTTACTCATACCAAGTGTTGATTCCAAGGCAAATATCTGGCGGTTAATATTAGTCTCTTGTATGACATCAAAGTCGACAATCGTCAACCGACCGACTCCTGCCCGGGCAAGTCCCTCAAGTGCGTACCCGCCGACAGCACCAAGACCGAATACCGCAATGTGACTTTTGTTGAGCCGTAAAAACCGCTCTTCACCTAAGAGGAGTTTTGTTCGTGAAAATCGTTGCATTTTCCCAGATTGTTTTGGCCAAATCCATCAGGGGCATAGCCCGAAGATCTGCTGCAAATTGGTAGAGATGAGATACGTATTTCGGTTCATTGCACGTGGATTTTTCGTGGTCCGCGGCGATCAGTTCAGGAGTATATTGAAAAGGTGAATCGGTCTCCAGCAGCAGGGCGGAGACGGGAGTCTGTAGAAACGCCTCACGAATTTTTATGTTCCGTGGATTGGCAAGAGCTGTTGAATAAGAAATAAAACAACCCAGCTCAACCAGCCGATGCATCGTTTCCTTAGACCCATTGTAGGCGTGAACCATCAGCTTGGGCACCATGCGTCCGGTGGTGCCGTGTTTGATACTATTGAGTAAAACCTCCCAGGCCCGAACACAATGAACAGCAACCGGCAGCCCGAGTTCTGCAGCAATTTCCAGATGGGCCTCAAACAATTTCTGCTGGCTTTGAACATCAGTTGATCGGGATCTGTCCAAACCGGTTTCACCGATCCCCGCCTCATTTGGACAGAAGCAGAGCTGTTGTCTGAGCCGTTGCTGCCAGCCGGCAGCTACAGTCTCGCAAAACCAGGGATGAATGCCGAGAAAAGGTATTACCCGGGAATCGGCTTGTGCCAGGTTAACGACCAGCGGCCAGTCATTTTCTTCGGTTGCGTTACAGAAAAAACGGCAGATCCCGGATGCTTCTGCTTGCGCGATAATCGATTTCTTATCGATTAAACGTTGATCCTGAAGGTGCAGGTGGGCGTCGACAAAGTTCCTCGGCATAG
>JAQYVS010000177.1 GCA_030145365.1 Desulfofustis sp.
GCGCCCTTTGCCAGTCCAAAAATCATTTCATCAAAAGAGTGATGGGTTTTGGGATCGATGAGGTCTTTAAAAATTCGATGACTGATCGTTCCTTCGAAGATAATCATGGCCAGGCCGGCATAGATGCTGGAGACAAAAAACAGAATGGGAATAAACTCCGACCACCAAAGCGGATGAATTTTGGGTTTGGCCATTAGAAATAACCCACCGAGGCCCGATTGATGCAGGATCGACAGCGTGATCCCCAGGATCACTGTGCCGAGGGTTAGTTTTTTGAGAATTTTGCGCGCTTTTTCCCAGTGCGCCCATTCCGCGATAACGGGAGAAAACTCGATGAATGCAGCAAGCATGTATAGCGCAAAATGCCAGCAAATCAGAAACATAATGGAACTGAAACCGAAGTTGTTTCCAATGTAGGGGTTGTAGGCTTGCCACGGCCGGCCGATATCAAATACCAGGGCGCCGGCATAGAAAATATAAGCCAGCAACCCGTTTAGTATTGTGACCCGGACAATGGGTTGGTATTTCTCCACCTTCATGACATAAACCACAAAGGTGATGACGTAAGCTCCGGCAGCAAGCGCAACGCCGGTTACTACATCGAAACCGAGCCAGAAACCCCAGGGGAAATCCTGCGAGAGATTGGTCACGGAGCCGAGACCGTAAATGAAGCGGTAAACCACGATGCCCAACCCAAGTAGAATGACCGGGATTGAGATAACGTTAAATTTGGTTAACCAGGGGCCGCGAGGTTTCATCTCCTGGAGCAGAAAATGGATGAACTGACTCAATTCCCCGCGCACGGCGGTGATGCTACTCATCACTCACCTCCCGGCTATCAGGATTGAACTCGGGTGCGTCCTTTGCTCCCTGCCTGTTGTCACCTACCAGTGCATTGAGCCCCAACAAAAAGGCGGGTACGCCGAACAGAACCATCGGAACCGCATAGAGAAACTCTTTCGTATACTCCGGATAGGGCCTGGTACCCAGATCCATTCTGAACCCAATCTGGTCAAACGGCACGGCCGATAAATAGATATACCCGGTTCCGCCTACCTCATGCTCGCCATAAATATGGTGTACATACTCATCCGGGTGGCTGTAGATGCGATGCCTGGCAATTTCCAGGTTCTTTGTCCGCGTGCCGAACATGAGCGTATCTGTAGGGCACGCCTTGACGCAGGCCGGTTTCTGCCCGGCTTCGAGTCGTTCGAAGCACATGGTGCATTTCTGGATTTTCGGATTCCATTCATTGTATTCAAACTTTGGAACATCAAAGGGGCAGGAAGTCATGCAGTAGCGGCAGCCTATACACTTGCCGCCGTCCCAGACAACCGGTCCGTTCATTGTCTGATTCATCGCCTCCGTGGGACAGGCGGTGGCACAGGCAGCCTGGTAACAATGCATACATTGTTTCTTGACAAATACGTCGCCTTTTTCGGTCTCGAAGCGGTTAACGACCATCCATTGCTTATCCGACGTATTACGATGCTTTTCCAGCGCGCCATCGTTGAGCACATCCGGGACCAACAGGTCATGCTCTTCACCACATGCCACTTCGCATGCCCTGCAACCAATACAGCGGGTTGTGTCCACTAAAATCCCCACAAACTCTTCTGGATTACCTGTCTCCCGGGCACATAGATTACCGCCCGCTAAGGCGGTAGTGCCGACGACAATCGTCGTTTTTAGAAAACCTCGTCTGTCCATTTTGGCTCCGTATTTTCAGTACAACAGCAGTAATTACTCTTCCTTCGCATGACAGTCACTGCATCCTTTACTTGCCTCCACACCTGTACCTGTTTCATGGCATTTCCAACAACTCTTGTGGATGACAACCTTCGAACTGAGCGTTTCATCTGCAATATTCTCCGGGTCTGAGTGATGACAGTCGGAGCACTTGTAGTATTTTTTTCTCTTCTCTGTTGGTGAAGCGTGGCAAGTTTGGCAATTAACCTGGGAGGAAGTGAAATAGTCGGGGTGCGGGGTGTCCAATTCTGCCGCACGGATTTGGTGGTGGCATACGGGACACTTCAGTTTCACGTCTTTTACATGAACTTTGTGCGGTAGTAGCACGTTCCCTACTGAGGATTTTAGGGTGATTTCATCCGGACCCTTTCCGGCTTGCTTTACATCCTGTGAATAGGCCAGGAAGGAATAGGTGAGAAAAATCAGCGCCGCCAAAGAAACATGAAATTTCAGCATAAATGCCTCACTAAACTTTCAATAGGGATAGAGCCAGCATTCGCATCATTAAGCTCACGATATCTGTCTATTTCCTTTTGGTACCAGTCGATTGAGTCAACACCGATTCTCAGGCCCGGCAACTCGCCTGCCAGGTTTGAGGGCTCAATTCCACACATCCAACTCAGCTCAAAGGGTTTGATCGCCAACCATTCGGGATGCTCGGCATGTTCTGAATTGACAGAAGTTACTTTTCCGCTGATTGGAGCGGGTATTTCTAAACTGTAATCACCGTATTTCAATGAGAACAGCGTTTCTCCTTTATCAATTCTTTGCCCTGTTTCCGGTAGCCCGACATGATCAATCTTTTCAAATATCTTCCTGATTAGATCATCCAGCCCAACCCGGACCGTTCCGTTCAGTTCAATCTTTGCCCACGCATGGTGCGGTGAAACAAAAACCCCGGCCGGAACATTCAAATCAAACTTGGATTTTGATTCGCTGGTACCTGGCTTTAACAGGCGGATCCTGTGGGACATTTGTTTCTCTAACCTGTCTTGCCGCTTTATCAGTGCCGTATTGACAAATCCAAGCAATTCATCTTCGGTAAACGGTTTTTGAACATAGTCCATCGCTCCGAACCCTACCGTTTCAACAGCGGTCTCTATCGATGCATACCCCGTAACGACAATGACATCGATATCGGGGCGTAGATGTTTGACGGCCTTCGTTACTTCAACGCCGTCCATCTCAGGCATTTTTAGGTCGGTGAAAACAAAGTCATAGTCATTCATTCGAATCAGCCCTAAAACTTCGGAGCCTTTTTCTACTGTGTCGATGCTATAACCTGCAAAAACGAGTGTCTTACGAAAACTATCCAGGATTATTTTTTCGTCATCCACGGCCAGAATTCGAGCTTTTGGATTGTCAACTTCTACCCGTTTCAGTGTCCGTGCTTCTTCGCTGACATCGAGCTTCAGCCCCATATCCAAAGCGTGTTCTCTTTCTTTTTGTGTTCGTGCTTCGCGCACCTTTTTAAGGAGTACCCGGAGCACAATATCTACCAGGATAAAGACGATGATTGTGGTAACTACAATTAGAGCTACAACCATTTTGCAGATCCTCCGAAATGACAAAAGCTGCCGCCAGCTTCAAGTGCCGGGAAAAAAAGTGCTTTCAGGAATTCAGGCTGGCGAGATGCGCCAGGCCTGTGGTAATCAGGATGCCGGGATGCGGTTTGCGTTAACCCAAAGCTGCCGTTTTGCAACCTTTCAAGAGCATGGAAATTGCGCCCGCTGGCCAGAAATCTAAGAACAAAATCCGAACCATGCGAGTCGACAGGGGTCCACTTCATGGGCAGTGAATTAGTTCTTGTAAGTGATATTTGGATTATCCCTTTTCGAGACATTAATCCAACTGATTGAGGTCAACAATCCCATTGGTTTTAAACAAAATATTGAAGTATTTCCGATGCATGAAATACGCAAAAAAATGTGTTTGAATTCAGCGCTCTACCCCTTCCGCTGGGCGTGCGGGTAAGTCACATATTGAGAGCGTGTCCAGACTTTGGTTTGTAGCTACTCCGGTACTCTGTTTACATCATCAGATTACCGGCTAATAATCCCATTTCGGTGAATCCGGGAACACATGGTACGCTTACGTTCCAAAATCTTAGTTGGACCTGCCCGAACGTGCTCTTTACCAAACAATTAAGGAACCGAATATGAACAAGAATTTTGCAACAAGTCTCGCGCTCATACTGGCCATTACATTGGCCGGGTGCGACTCCAATACCGCCACCCCAACCAGCGCCGAACAGAGTTCGCAAACTGCAACTGCAACAACAGAAGTTCAGACGGTACAACAACCCCCCCTTATTGAACGCACGGTTCTATTTGGTAACCCTACTCGCTTTCAGGGCCGACTGAGTCCCGATGCCGAACAAATGAGTTTTCGTGCGCCGTTGGATGGCGTAATGAATTTATGGGTTGGTGACAGGGGTGATTTTTCGAGTATAAGGGCCATAACCAGCGACAAGGGTCGCGGCATTCCCGCTCATTTTTGGGCACTGGACAGCAAGCATGT
>JAQYVS010000204.1 GCA_030145365.1 Desulfofustis sp.
GGGTACACAAATGCTGCCCGCCAGACCTATGTCGGGAAATTCAAGCGTGGCAACGATGAGATTATCGTGGCGATAATGGGTAGCGAGACCATGTGGGGTGACATCAAACGTCTTGTCAATTATGGCTTTGCCCGGAAAAAAGAACTGGCAGTCGCCCAACTGAATGAGCATAAACGTACCGTAGCTGCCCACAATAAAAGGCAAAACGGTTAACGGGTTGCCCCAACCTCTGCCTTATTCACCCCGTATCAGCTTCTCAACAGTCTAAGCCGATCCACGGTCAATGTGATGGCTCCAAAATCCTCTTCCACCAGGCCACTGAGCAGGTAAATTTTCTGTCCGGCTAGAATGTGGGCATAACGGCGGTAGACTTGGGGGAAAAAAGTAGTTTCGATGATTGCCGTATCATCTTCAAAAGTCAGAAATTCCATAGTCTCACCGGTTTTAGTGGAAACAATTTTCCCGGTCAGCAACATTCCGACAAAGTCAACCATCTTCCCGACATGAGAAGCCAGCTCACAGCCTTTTACTGATTCTTCCGGCCTCTGTTTCAGCAGGCTGACGGGATGCTTCTGGCACAGAAATCCGAGCGCCCGGTACTCCTGGCGTAAACGATCGATCCGGCTGAAATCTTTAAGCGGCGGAGGGTCAAGCGGATGATCTGGAAAAAGCGCGCCGGACTGATGAGATTCTTTTCTATCCTTCTGCACAGCCAGTTCCCAGAATAGAATGCTTCGATTGGCACCGGTATTCAGACCATCCAAGGCTCCAGCATTGATCAACGAACGAATTTCATCATCAGCAGGCTGTACTCGCTGCAGAAAATCGACAAAACCTGTAAATGATTTTTTTTGTCGGCAGTCTATAATGCGCTCTGCAATGCCCCTCGACAAACCGTGTACTGCCTGTAGTCCAACTCTGATGCTATCACCTTCTCCCCGCCATCGATAATCACTGATTTCAACATCGGCTGAATCGATACTGAGCCCCATTCGTTTTGCCTCGGAAACATAAGAAAAGGTAGAGTAATAGCCTCCCTGATTGGAGATGACCGCAGCCATAAATTCAGCCGGGAAGTGTGTTTTCAGATAGGCAGCCTGAAACGAGACCCGGGCATAGGACGCAGAATGCGGTTTGCAAAACGAGTAGCCGTCAAAACTCATCATCATTGTCCAGATTCGATCAATGTCAGACTCGTCAAGCCCGTTGCTCCGGCAGCCTTGATAGAACTTTTCACGATAATCCCTGAGCCGCACTTCCCGATCTTTTTTTGACAGAATTTTCCTCAAACCGTCTGCCTCGCTATGGCTGAAATTGGCCAGGACCACAGCAACCCTGGAAACATCCTCCTGATAAACCATCAGGCCGAACGTTTCATCCAGTACATGTTCAAGATCTGGATGCAGCGGCTGCCAACTGCCTCCGTGGAGCCTGCGAACGTACTCCCGAACAAACTCATTGGCTGCCGGCCGGATAATTGAAGACTGAATGACCAGTTGCTCAAAATCTCCACTCCCGGCTTTTTGCTGAAGCAGGCGCATGGCCGGGCTTTCAATATAAAAGCACCCCATTGTCCGGCCGGCAGCGACAGCTGCTCGGGTATCCAGATCGTCCTCCGGATACCATCCGCGTTCCGAAAAAGATTTTCCGTTTTTCTTGATATTTCCAATTGCGTCCCGTATCACCCCAAGACTTCGGTTGCCGAGCAAATCTATTTTTACCAGGCCTGCTTCTTCGGCTCCGTCCTTTTCCCATTGGATGATCGGTACGCCTTTGGGTGCCTGTTCCACCGGTACATAATCCCGTACCGGGTGCTCGGTGATCACCACTCCGCCCGGATGCACCGACAGGTAGCGGGGCAGACCTATCAAATGTGCAGCAAGGGTGATTATTTCCGGCCAGGGACTGGCAAAATCCTGATCTTTCAGCGCCGGCAGGCCGGCAATCTGTTCCTGCAGACTCAGGTCGCGTCGTTTAAAAAACCAGGGCAGTCGCTTGGTCATCCTGGAAATCTCATACCCCGGCAAACCGAAGGCTTTGGCGGTTTCCCTGATGGCCATACGCGGTTTAAAACAGACATGGTTGCAGACCATCGCCGCCCGATCGCCGAACCGGTCAAACACCTCTGCCAAAACATCATCCCGCTCATCCCAGGCAAAATCGATATCGATATCCGGCGGATCGCTTCGACCCGGATTCAAAAAACGTTCAAAATAAAGATTGTAGCGAATGGGACAGACGTTGGTAATACCGAGGCAGTAAGCAACCAGGGAAGCAGCCCCGGACCCACGACCGCAGATACGCCGTTGTTTTCTGGTACCATCGGATCTAAGCGGCTGCACAATATCTCGGACCACCAGAAAATATGAGGAAAAACCCATTTTTTCAATAATACCGAGCTCATGTTCCAGCCGCTTATGCACCGACTCAGAAAGCGTTTCTCCGTAACGATGCCTCGCTCCCTGGTACGCCTGCTCTCGCAGTGTTTGCTCTGCCCCACGCTTGGTTTCCTGCTCCCAGGGCGGCATCAGCCAGCTTCCCCCAGGTCCTGCAAAGCTGCACATTTCAGCAATCTCTTCGGTGGCCCGCAATGCTTCCGGCCAGACAGCAAACCGCTTGCGGTACACATCCGGAGATTCAAGGCTTCCGACCGGTTGATTTTTTTTCTGTCCCCCATCGTCTGAGGCAAGAATCGAACCGGTATCTATTGCTCGTAAAAGTTGATGAAGTCTTTGCTCGCCTTGATCAGCCAGATCACTATTCGGAGTTACCAGTGACGGTACCCCCAAGGAGATTGCACGTTTTCTCAACCGGCTTCCGCCTTCAGTCGGCCGGCTGCCAAGATCTGCTGCTACGATCAGTTCCAGTTGGCAGCATCGTTTCAGTATCGTTTCATCACGGGTCAAGAGTACAAGCCCTTTAAAAAGCTTGGCCGATTGCGGACAAATATCGATCTGCCGTTTGTTTTTAATTTTACTGATAATGTTGCAAAGATTTCGGTAGCCAGTCGGGTCAGTCACCAATAAGACCAATTCCTGCTGATCTGCTCCAAGTCTCATTTCTGAACCGATAATCGGTCGTATATTTTCTCGTTTGCAGGCTTTGAGAAACGGCCAGAGGCCATACAGGTTCTCCCGGTCGGTCAGGGCCAGGCTCTGGTAACCGAAATGCCTTGCGCGATTGCATAATTCGGCAGGAGATGCGGTGCCACGCAATAAAGAGAAGTATGATCGGACGCGAAGAGGAACCATCGATTTCAACTGAGATGACCGTGGATTAATGCAGTATCGCCTGCTTGCCAACTCTGATCGCTTCGCTGCCGAACCGGCGGCGTACCGTATCCATTGCCGCAAGCAATTTTTCCCGCCTCTGCTCACCACGTCCTGGTTCGGCAAAAAGAGGCAGCTGGGGAGATCTGCGATGCAGGCGATCGCAGGTCAGAAGACAGCTGCGCACGCGGGTCCGACGGTTCACCGCTCGTTTCAGAGCCAGCAATGCCATGTTCTGCAACGATTCATCATCCGATACTCCCCGGCGGACTGTGGCTTGTCTGATTACC
>JAQYVS010000305.1 GCA_030145365.1 Desulfofustis sp.
ATTGAAGAAAAAGGAAAACAGCTTGCCCGGGCCGATAAACATAAGTCAGAGTTTTTAGCAAACATGAGTCACGAGTTGAGAACACCACTCAATGCCATCCTAGGCTATACGGAGTTGATCCTCGATGGAATCTACGGAGCCGTACCCGAACAGATTGGTGAAGTACTCACACGCTTGGAGAAAAACGGCCGACATCTGCTTAATCTGATCAACGATGTTCTTGACCTATCTAAAATTGAGGCTGGAAGGTTCAGCCTTTCTTTGAATGATTACTCGATGACCGAGTTGATTCAAACCGTTTTGATCTCTGTTGAATCATTGGCATCGGAAAAGGGGTTGAGCTTGAAGGTGGAACTGAGTGATAATTTGCCGCTAGGCAAAGGAGATGATCAGCGTCTTGCCCAAGTTTTACTCAATCTTCTGGGCAATGCGATTAAATTCGCTGAAGAGGGTGAGGTACTGGTACAGGCAAATGCCCTGGAACAATCTTTTCAGGTTTCCGTATCCGATACGGGGGCAGGAATTTCCGACGATGATTTACAGATTGTATTTAATGAATTTCAGCAGGTTGATGGGTCGAGCACAAAGAGCAAGGGGGGAACCGGTCTTGGTTTGGCCATTGCAAAAAAAATAATCGAGATGCATGGCGGTCGGATTTGGGTGACATCGGATCTTGGCAAGGGCTCAATCTTCAGTTTCTCTGTACCGATACGGGTCGAACAGCAAGTGGGTGACTAAATGGACAAAACGATTTTAGTTGTTGAGGATCAGGAAGATAATCGACGTATTCTCAGAGATTTGTTGACGAGTCGCGGTTTTACCACAATCGAAGTCACCGATGGTCTAGCAGGAGTGGAGTCAGCCAGAATCAATCGGCCTGATCTGATTCTGATGGATATCCAACTTCCTGGCATTGACGGATATGAAGCTACCAGAAGAATCAAGGCGGATGCTGAACTCGCCCATATTCCGATTATTGCCGTGACTTCTTATGCTTTGAGCGGTGACGATAATAAAGCCTTCTCGGCAGGTTGTGATGGATATGTAGCAAAACCATTTTCTCCACGGCACCTGCTGGCCAAAATTGAGCAGTATTTGTCCCCAAAAACACAGGAGCCTGGAGCATGAGAGAAAGCCCCCTGATTCTGATTGTCGAGGATAACCCGGCAGGTCTTGAAATCATGCAGCTTCGTCTTGCAGCCAACAATTACCAGGTTATCACAGCGACCGACGGCGAAAAGGGACTGGCTCAGGCCGAAAAACATCTTCCGGATCTCATTCTACTCGATATTATGATGCCGAAGATGGATGGTCTTGAGGTCTGTCGTCGTATCAAGAACAATCCGGATTTACCTTTTATGCCGATAATTATGGTCACCGCCAAAGCCGACAGCAAAGATATTATTGCCGGGCTTGAGGCCGGTGGTGATGAATATCTTACCAAACCGGTGGACCATGGTTCGCTGGTAGCTCGAGTTAAGTCCATGTTGAGAATCAAGGAACTTCACGATACCGTTCTTGAACAGTCCGCTCAGTTAAAAATTCAGTTAAAGACAGCTGCCAAAATTCAGACCTTGTTCTGGCCTGATTTACCCGATCTGGAAGGGGCTGCTCGTCTTTGGGCAGTGTCGGAACCAGCTTCATATGTCGGAGGTGATTTTTATGATGTCATTACCCTTCCAGACAGGAGCATACTCGCCTATGTTGCAGACGTGTCTGGAAAAGGGGTGCCTGCCGCGTTAATCATGGCTGCCCTGTCCACAGGAATTAGGGCAGAAGCACTTTTACATGATGATCTCAACAGTCTCCTGCAAGCAGTTAATACCGGTATGTTCAACCTGGCTTCAGACGAAGGATATTTTGTTACGATTGTGCTGCTGAGATACTGGCCGACAACAGGTAAAATACAGTTGATTCGAGCCGGTCATTTGGATCCGCTAATTGTATCTGAAAAAGAAGTTAAGAAAATACCATATCTCAGAGGAATTTCTCTGGGTGTTCTGAAAGATGTGAATTTTGAAAGCTCTGAATTGAGCCTGAGACCGGGGGAGTCTTTACTGTTATTTTCTGATGGTGTAACAGAAGCTGAAAATGAAAAAAAAGAGTTATTTGGGGAAGATCGTTTACTCGACTATTTGCAAAACACCCAAATCCTGCCCCGAGGCAAAGGGCTGCTTGATGTAATTAGCAAGTGGAGAGGAGAAGCAGAAGTAAATGATGACCTGACCATTCTTGAAATCTGGTGCGAAACGTAGAATTGAATATGAAGCGTAAAAAGCACTCATTTCCCTCGGCAAAATTCGGTGATTAGGTCACAATCTCGCAGCTTGATCCCAGAGAATCTAACCGGTCTTTTCCGACTTACAGGAAATAACCCACGATGTATTTTGCAGATACAAAAAGCACGCAGCAACAAAGGATACTCTTAATAGCTCTCCCTGATACAAACTTCTGCATTCTAGCTCCTAGGTACATTCCACAAAATCCACCAATACCAAACAAAAAACCTAGTGCCCAATCTGGTGCAACACTGATATCCGTGTAAATCAAGGAGAAAACCTGATAGAACGCAACGCCTGCAACGGATGTGATGAAGGTTCCCATTAATGCTGCTCCAGCTACAACATGGACCGGCAGTCCGACGATCGCCACAAAAAAAGGTGCCACAATTGATCCACCGCCAATTCCATACACACCACCCACAATACCTACTAAAAAACAGATTACATAAACAAAGGGTGGGGAATACGTATGTGTTTCACCTTTGTATACAAAAGTCACTTGTTGAATGTTTGAAGTAACAATTCGTATCTTATGTTCATCTTTTGCTTGAGTTTTTTTCGAGACCTTTTTCTGATCTTTATTTTTAATTATGTTCATAAGAAGCTGACAACCAATGTAAAAAAGTACTAGTCCGACAAATATCTTGAAGTGTTCAGGGTCGGGCAAATACCTGATACGAACTAAGGTGCCGATAAATACACCTGGTAATGTGCCAATGATAACCGCCCAAGTTAAAGGCCATAGCATTCGTCCTTCTTTTATGTATCGATAAACGCCACTTGGTATTGCAATAATGTTGAAGAGGTGATTGGTGCTGCTGACTGAAGGAGC
>JAQYVS010000331.1 GCA_030145365.1 Desulfofustis sp.
GATCGGATTTTCCTTTTATATCTATAACTTGTGGAGCAAAAAGGAAGAAAAAGACAAGACAGTGAATGGTGATGATGCATCAGACGACAACCTAGCAGACTAAACCAACTCATTGAACTATTTCTCATTTTACGGAAACGACATCATCTCAACCTTAACGGAGAATAACCATGCTCATAGAAGTATTGCGGCAACGAAGAAGTATCAGGCAGTATCAGCAAAAAGCGGTGGAACAGGCCAAAATTGACATTCTTGTCGAGTCAGTATTGCGCTCTCCATCGTCACGAGGCTTGAATCCATGGGAATTTATCGTGGTGAAAAACACGGAAACCCTTGCCGAACTGGCAAAATCAAAAGCCCACGGCTCATCATTCTTAAAAGGCGCACCACTTGCCATTGTCGTCTGCGCAGACCCGACAAAATCAGATATCTGGGTAGAAGACACCGCAATTGCATCCTTGATCCTTCATTTAAGTGCTGCTGATCTGGGGCTCGGCAGTTGCTGGATTCAAATTCGTAATCGTCCGCACGATGAACAAAGTAGTTCTGAAGCGTTTGTCGTCAAAACACTTGGGATAAAACCGGGCATTGTTGTTGAAGCTATCATTGCCATAGGCTATCCAGCCGATAAAGTAGAGGGCAGGGACTCATCATCACTTCTCTATGAACGCGTTTCATACGAAGAATATGGCAAAAAACAATAATAGATAGCTCTCAGGTAATTACAATCCTCGCAAAAGGATTTCATATGGTATTTTCTTGCCATTATCCTGACTATCTGGTTGACATATCTCATGTGGTGTGGGAAAAAAATAACGGGAGTGTGAAACACTCGTATTCTTTTCTATCTACTATTCCAGGCAAGCATCTGCCCAATTGCACGATAAACCAGTCAAAGGAGGATTAGGTAAAATGACAGCAGAACTCATCAGCGGAACTGAAATCAGCAAAGCCATCCTTGAAGAGATCAAACAGGAAGTAAATGAAATGAAGGACAAAACCGGCAAGGTCCCGGGTCTTGTCACGATTCTCGTCGGTGAAAATCCAGCTTCGATCAGTTATGTAACCCTGAAAGTGAGGACTGCGCTCAACCTCGGTTTCAATGAGATTCAGGATAACCAGCCAGAAGATATCTCCCAAGAGGATCTGCTGGCTTTGATCGACAAGTACAATAACGATCCGGAAATAAATGGAATCCTTGTTCAACTTCCGCTGCCCAAACATATCGATGATAAAAAAGTCCTTAACGCAATCGATCCGGACAAAGATGTCGATGCGTTTCATCCGGTTAACGTCGGCCGTCTGATGATTGGCGGTGATGAAGTTCGCTTTCTGCCCTGTACCCCCGCCGGCATTCAGGAACTCATCGTTCGATCCGGTACGGAGACTAAAGGCGCTGAAGTGGTCGTTGTCGGCCGATCCAACATCGTCGGTAAACCTATTGCAATGATGATGGCTCAGAAAGGTGTTGGGGCTAACAGTACTGTGACCATCGTCCATACCGGAACTCAGGATCTGGCCACTCACTGTAAACGTGCCGATATTCTCGTTGTAGCGGCCGGTGTACCTAATCTGGTCAAGCCCGAATGGATTAAACCGGGCTCCACAGTGATCGATGTCGGCGTGAACCGCATCGGTAAAAATGAAAAAACCGGTAAGGCGATCCTGAGAGGTGATGTTGATTTTGCCAAAGCCAAGGAGATTGCCGGCAAAATCACGCCTGTACCGGGCGGTGTCGGCCCAATGACCATCTGCATGCTGATGAGAAATACGCTCAGATCAGCACAAAGAAGTATGTAAGTAGCCGCATCAGTAATAAAAAAGGTCGGAATCCCTGTATTCAAGGGTTTCCGACCTTTTTGGTACAATCTTCCAGTCAGCCCACCATCATCATTTCCTAATAAAATGGATCAACTCTGATCTCCACCTCCTCGAGTGGTGTTATCCTGGAAACCACCTGTTCAATCCGCTTTCTAACCTGTGGTGTCTGTTCCTCGGGGGCTTTAACGTTGATATAAGCCTTACCGTCACGGGTACTTACACCGGCCAATGGAAAGTCAAACAATGCCGCACGAATTTCAGCTGACAGAGCCTGATCTCTTACCCGCTGCAGCGAATCCTCTGTGGCTTGATAACAGGGCAGCTTTGCCGCTTCGGCAAGGAGTTCTGCTGAATTTTCGATGCCCATTGAGCTGACATTGATCGTCAGGTCATACAAGCCGGGGTCTACAATATCAATACCATAGAGAAACAGGGCCCATTTCTGTCGCTCTTCATCGTCGTTCTTAAGCTGCATTCTGGCCTGGTCCAGAGAGATATTTTCACGATCGGCTTCTGCCTGTACGCGCTCCTCAAGATCGGCAATAATTCTCACCCTTAACAAATGGGAAATATCATAGAAGAAAGTCTGACCTGCAATACCGTGATATACGTGATTGTCCTGCTTCAAACGCTGCAGGATAGATGAGGAAATGAAATTGATATAACGCTCACGACCAAATGAATAACGCTCGAGAATCTGAGTGGCATGTTGAATATTACGCATCAACTTGATTTCAGGGATATCAAATTCTTTGCTTGTTTCCAGCAAAGAGTCTCGTGATATGCACTCAACTCCGAGAATTTCGGCAACTCTGTGAGCAACCTCCCTGCCTCTGTAATAGCTACCTCGAGAAATACAAATAATCGACATAGTTCACTCCTTTTTATTATCAGGGAGACAAAAAGAAACCCGCAAAACCGGTGTAAGGCGAAATTCGTTTTAACCAGCAATAATCTTGACGTATCACAAAAGGGCGGCAGGTGCAACAGTTTTAGTTAGCACTCCAACAACCACAACCGGGCTAAAAAATAGTTTACATTTTCTTGGTCATTGGGCAGATAATGTCTATAGTAACAGCACTTTTTTATAATCCGACGATCAACTTACGTACCTGATATGGGATTTTGTAAAAACCACCCCGACAGACAGACTCAATATTATTGCCAAAAACACGGCTATTATCTCTGCGAGAGCTGTCTAAAATGCAATGATCCTCAAATTTATTGTAAATACCGTACGTCCTGTATTATCTATTTTATCACTGAAAAAAGTGACGAACCATTAGACACTGCCGTGCAGTCAACCTCTGAAAAACATGAAAGGGAGGAAGCCAATGAGTGACCAACAACATTGCCCCGGATTTGAAAGCAACAAATCTCTGAGTGAAGTGATCGTCAAATGTCCAGGATGCGGCCAGGAAATCGAGCTGTTTTCAGATGAGACGAGCAAACAGGTCAAGTGCAGCAACTGCAGCCTATTATTCGACCCCACCGCCAGCGAAGATTCATAGATGAGTATGATCACGCATAAAGCTATCGTGGGATAATTCCACGGTAGCTTTTATACATGAGTATCCGAGCATGTACTGCCTTTTTTTCAACTCCATATTGCCCGGGCTGTAAACATGACAGTTCAATGATGGTGGTGGTGGTGATGATGCTCTGATGATTCTGAAGGACCGCCGATTTCATCAAGAGCGTTTTGCAGTACCTCGCTTACCTGGTCCATACGCTGCATGGCCTCTGACAGGGCCGAAGCCATT
>JAQYVS010000334.1 GCA_030145365.1 Desulfofustis sp.
CTGAAATGACGGCCAGCAAACATTACGCTGGCTTCTGCCAAAAAGCCATTGCAGAAAATTATCCAAATATTGCATATCTTTTACTCGCCTTCTCAAAATCAGAAAAAATTCATGCAGAAAACTATGCACAAATACTTGCCACGTTAAACTCCCGGTCGCATGATTCCACTATGAACCTGTTAATCTTGGACACCAGGGCCAATCTTAATAAAGCTGCAGAAAACGAGTTAATTAAGATAAATGAAACCTATCCTGATTATCTGCAAAGACTAAAGTCTGAAATGCATGACCAGGCTGTGATCAATTGCATGTATGCCTGGAAATCCCATCGGCAGCATGAAGAAAAAATCGAAGAAATCGAAAAATACTCAAAACGCTTTTTCAGTTCAGTTGCAGAGGAACTTGAAGGGCAAAGCATGAATTTTCATGTGTGCAGGATATGTGGGTCAACAGTAGATGAACCGCCTGAAATCGCTTGTGATATTTGCAACTATCCTGCCCATCACTACCTGAAAATCGATCGGCCATCCATTTCTTGACGTCAGCCCATAAACTCGAACAAAACATAATAGTAAAGGAGGTTGCCATGAAAATAGTTTCTCAAAATCTCTCAAAGCAACATTTGTCGACTTTTCTCTGTATTATAATGACCGGTTCTTTTTTACTCTTTGGGGCAACGAATGTTCAAAGCAGCTGGTGGCAAAAAGGAACAGATATACTGAAAGGTTCCGGGACCGGCCAAACCCAGGATACTCTGACCACCGGGGAAATTGGCGCCGGTTTAAAAGATGCCCTTCTGGTTGGCTCTGAGAACGTGGTTTCCCAACTCGGCAGCCTGGACGGTTTTAATTTGGATCCGGCCATCCATATACCCTTGCCGGAACAGTTCTCCACTGTCAAATCCGTTTTGGGCAAGGTCGGCATGACATCACTGCTCGATGATCTTGAGTTGAAGCTGAACCGGGCTGCTGAAGTGGCGACCCCAAAGGCCAAGGCACTGTTTGGCCAGGCAATATCCGAAATGGCCTTTGAAGATGTAATGAACATCTATAACGGTCCGGAAGATGCTGCCACCAGGTATTTCCAGGACAAAATGACGCCGCCGCTTGCCAAAGAGATGCAGCCGGTTGTAGAGCAGAGCCTGGCCGAGGTAGGTGCTGTCCAGTCCTATGACAATGTCATGGGAGAATACCGGACAATACCTTTTGTCCCTGATGTGAAGGCGGATTTAACAACCTACGTTGTTGAAAAAGGAATGGATGGAATTTTCTACTATATGGCCAAAGAAGAAGCTGCTATTCGACAGAACCCCGCCAAACGAACAACCGAATTGTTACAAAAGGTATTCGGGGCAAAGTGATCAATACATTCTGACAAAACACCGGCCCTGCCCCCTGGCCTTCCACTCATACCTCATTAAGACAGAATCATCACTCTGTCGATGGCGCTCATCAAGCGGATGGACAGCACCGTGCTGATCCCCTTGAGGATCTTGATGCCGGCATATGGATATTCCTGCATGAATGCATCCAGCTTTTCATGGGTAGTGACCATTAGTTCGGTATCCTCAATTGCCCGCAGCCGGCCCATTGCCCCCCTT
>JAQYVS010000393.1 GCA_030145365.1 Desulfofustis sp.
TGGTAAAGCTGGCAATGGTTCCTGGCTGAGAGTGGCTGGAATTGCTCACGAGGCTCATCCTCGTAACCTGTTGGCTCAGCAGGTTCAATGGGTCGTGTATCTTCGCCACCTGATGGTTTCAATGTACGTTACTTTCTCTTAATAGGGTTAATGGAGTCCCGACCGGACTATGTAATATAACCGTTGTCGATGATGAAAAGGGAAATGACAAAAGAGGGCAGGTCTTCAGCTTTGCCATAATGAACATCCCGCCTATACTTCCTTATCGAAGTGGGGGGATGTCTCATATCTGTAAACGTTTGTCTCACATTGCCGATATTCCAACAATGTGAGACATTCGACGGACTGTGTTGTTAAACGAAAGGGGGCTCGTGCTATTGCCCTACACACAGGTAAAATGCTTGTTTTGATGTCATTGCAATACGTTGGTGCTATTGTTGCTGCTGAGCTGCCGCGTAGGCTGAAGCTGCACATTCATTTTTTCCCAGGTCTAAGATTTCAGCCTTTTCATCGTCGACGATTTCAAGATTAGCGTTGACCAGTCGAATAGTGGCATATTCAGGAGGCTGTTCACGCATATTTGATTGAATAAATTCTAGAAAATCCTGTTCGTTATCTATTGAGTAGATAGCACTATTGACTTCTTTCACCTGTAGCAGGGACTGGCTGAAATTTAACTCCTGGTTGGCTTCACCCCAGTCAATAAAGTGACCGGGTAAAACCGTATAACCTTCATCCATGGCCTTTATATTATTGATTGTTTTGAAAAGTTCATTTGACCACTCTGCAACTTTTCCACCCAGGTCGGGACGACCAATTGATTTTATGAATACGATATCTCCGGAAACGATATAAGACTGATCGATAATGAAAATGGTGCTTCCAGGTGTATGTCCCGGAGAAAAGACCACCATCACCGATGGTCCGTCACCATTAAACCCAATCTCGTCGCCATCCTTAAGAGGGGTGTAATTAATTTTAGCACCGGTGAAATCGTTTGTGTTTGCCAGAAATTCGGCCCCAGTTCTTTCGGAGATGATTCTGCTTCCAGCAATGTAGTCTGCCTGAAGATGTGTTTCGACTGTTTTAATAATAGAACAGCCCTTTTCTTCAGCAAAGCTGAAATAAAAATCACCATTTCTGGATGGATCAAAAAGGATCATTTCCTTGTTGTAAACCAGACCATAACTGCACGATCCCTTGCCCGGACGGATAAATTGATACAGTTCATAGTTTTTACCGGGGTTTAGTAATCGAGGAATCAGCAGATTCCCCCAGGACTTGATACCTCCTGCGAGATAACCCACATCGGTGAATCCATGTTTTTCTAAAATCTCGGCTACGAATTTTGCAGATCCTTCCTTGGCACAGACGATACGCATTTTAGAATCTTTGGCCGGCAGTTGCGCTATACATTCATCCTCGATTTCCATGAAATCGAAATATGATACATTCAGCATCTCAAACGAGTTTGGACCCTCTACCTGAAACCTGCTGAAATCTTGTTTATTTCTTACATCGAGCAATACAAAATTTTCTCTTTCCGCTATCCAATTATATAACGACTCGGCTTCAAAAATAAAAATAGACATGGTTTCTCCTTGGTAGGAATTGTTAAATTTTTAAATCTATAAGCAGTTAAAGCAGATTATCCAGTTCTTTTGAGAGTTTTAATAGGTGTTGCTGTTCGTCATCCGCCATTTTCAGGAAAAACGATTCGGTTTCTTCACCTCGATGCCGTCTGGCAAGACGACAATAGAAATCAAATGCCTGTGCCTCAAGTTTCATGCCGAGCTGTAAAATGTTTTCCCGGCTGTTAAGTTGGGCTCCGAAATAGACGAGCATTTGCTCCTGATCCAGCCCTCCCTCCATCACATTGAGTTCGCTGTCCGAAGCTTTTTTACCGAATTGTTGGCAGAGTTTATTCATATGGCCGTCTTCGAACCGGGCCATGTTGAGCAACAATTGTTTTTCATCTTCCACAGCTCGCTCGGCCAGTGTTACATAAAAAAATTTCAAACCGGCTTCCATCTGCATGACGAGATCGTAGGCCGAATTGAAATCTGAGTTTATAAAATATTCAAGCCCGGAATCAACATTTCCTTCTGCCTGTTCACCATTGTATGCGATGATGCCGCCTTCCATGTTATAAATCCGTTCACAGCCGAGACGGGTGAGTATGGAACAGCCTGTCTGACTTCGAACACCGCTTCGACAGTAGACGATGGCTTTACGGTTAAGATCTATTTCGCTGAATCTGGCTGGCAGCTCACCAAGCGGAATCAAGAGTGCTCCTGGAATATGCCCTTTATATTCTCCCGGTTGCCTAACATCGACAAGTTGATACAGACTATGTTCGGCTGAGGCCATAATTTTTCTGGTCTCGTCCCCGGAGATCGATTTGATCGGTGTCTGAAGCGATTGAAAATTCATCATTGAGAATGGTTGTTTGCCATGTGAGCTAAGTTGGTATCAATGGAGAAGTACTGCCTCCCTGGGGCTGAGTGAATAGCATTTAAGAAAAAAGAGCTTGAACCTCGAAGGTGCGTTGGTGATCCGAGACCTGGTTTCATCGGTGAGCCAGTGACTGTCATCCACCAGATTATAGAAGGCCGAGTCGATACCGATGAACCCATCCAGAAAATGAGCAATAATGTGCAGAATTTTGCTCTGATAGCCTTGTGGTAGCTTTAAAAGATCCAAACGC
>JAQYVS010000326.1 GCA_030145365.1 Desulfofustis sp.
TCTGGAACCTGATTTTCCCCATCGCCTTCTTCCTTATTCTTTTCCATTTCGTTATTGAAGTTATTGGTACAATGCAAAATCTGATTTCCTTAACCCGACCTGATAAACAATAATGATACAAATACTTACAGGTGTTTTCGCCCTGATCGGCACACCGTTGTTTATCGTTATCATCGCCCTGGCGCTGATCTCTTTTCAGTCGGTCGATATCGATCCCTCCGTGGTCATTATCGAGATGACCAGACTCGGTGATACTCCGCTTCTTATCTCTTTGCCATTGTTCATATTTGCCGGCACCATGCTCTCTGAAAGCGGTGCTCCGGGACGAATCTTGAAGCTTTCGAGACTGTTTCTTGGCTGGCTGCCCGGTGGTCTGGCAGTGATTTCGCTTCTGGTCTGTGCGGTTTTTACTGCCTTCACCGGTGCCTCCGGTGTGACCATTTTTGCCTTGGGAGGTCTGCTTCTTCCGGCACTGCTTAAAGACGGTTATTCGGATAAATTTTCGTTGGGCTTGATCACCTCATCGGGAAGTCTCGGTCTGCTCTTTCCTCCAAGCCTGCCGCTTATTCTCTATGGTGTGATTGCAGAAACCAGGATCGACCACCTGTTCCTGGCAGGTATCATTCCAGGCTTTGTGATGCTGATTCTGCTCTGCGGTTATGCCATCAAATCGGGAGTCGTCCACACCAAAGAAGAACTTGCCGCTGAATCGGCAGGGAAAATATTGAAAGAAACGATCTGGGAACTACCCCTGCCATTTATTCTCATTTTCGGTATCTATGGCGGATTTCTGGTTGCTGGTGAAGCTGCAGCAGTTACAGCATTGTACGTTCTGGTCGTTGAGGTTCTGATCTACCGTGATATTTCAGTATCGCAAATCCCAAAAATCATGGGCAGATCAATGACCCTTTTCGGCGGAATACTGGTTATACTGGCCGCATCGATGGCCTCGACTAATTTTCTTATTGACCAGGAAGTTCCCGCCAAACTGTTTACATTTATCAGTACCTATATCGACTCCAAATACACTTTTCTGCTGCTTCTTAATGTCTTTTTGTTGATTGTCGGTGCGATCTTAGATATTTTTTCCGCCCTGGTCCTGGTGGTACCGCTTATCTTGCCGATTGCTGCAGGTTATGAGGTTCACCCGATCCATCTCGGTATCATTTTCCTGACCAATCTGCAGATTGGCTACTGCACCCCGCCGGTCGGTCTTAATCTGTTTCTGGCGTCCTATCGTTTCAAACGTCCAATCTTTGAACTCTACCGGGCAGCCCTGCCCTTTCTCGGCCTGCTGTTGATAACCCTCGTTTTGATCACCTATTTTCCGTGGCTGAGCCTGGCTCTGGTTGATCTTATCGGCTAGCATCCCGTATCAATCATATCAATCAACGAATCGATAGAGCTGGAAGGACAAGGCAAACCTATTCACACTCGTTCTCATCTAAAAACATGTTGACATGGGAACAACTTCGTCTCATCCTGCAGACTGGAATCCAATAAGAGTGCTGCAACAATCCACTATAGTTCGTGGATATCATGATAAGGAGGCAGTTGATGGCCCATCTTTTCTTTCTAGCCGGAGCTTTGCTGGCCGGTATTGCCGTAGTTATCGGCGCTTATGGAGACCATTCCGCCATGTTTGATGAAGTCCAACTCCTGTGGATAGAAAAAGGAGCCCGCTACCAGATGTATCACGCACTGGCGTTAGCACTGACCGGCCTCATTCTGGCGAATAAACGTACCTTTCAATATCCAACCGTGCTGGCGGGTTTCTGCTTTATCGCCGGCATTATTTGTTTTTCAGGCAGCCTGTACGCTATGGTATTCACCTCTTTTGAAGCCGGCTATATCACACCCGTTGGCGGGCTTCTCTTCCTGTCCGGTTGGGTTTTACTGGCTTTTGGCGGGCCGGGAGGGAAAAAGTAGTTCACTTCCCAAGGTCCACTTCATAGTTGTCAGTCGCTTTGCTGTAAAATTCCGACATAGGGCAGGTTTCGATATTTCTGAGCGAAATCAAGACCGTATCCACAAACAAATTCATCGGGAATTTCCATTCCACAAAAATCGATCGGAATATCAACAACGCGCCTGGAAGGCTTGCTTAAAAAGGTACAGATATTCAACGAACGGGGACGGCGATACTTGATCAAGCCGATAACTTTGTTGAAGGTGTTGCCGGTATCGATAATATCTTCCACCATCAGAATGTCTTTACCCTCGACCGGTTCATCCAGATCCATAACCACTTTGACGTTTCCACTGCTCTCCGTTCCTTCCCCGTAGCTTGAAACCGTCATAAAATCGACCATGAGCGGCAAATGTATAACCCGTATCAAATCTGCCATGAAGACAAATGAGCCGCGCAACAACCCAATTACCAGAAGATTCAGATCCTCTTTTTCTGAGTAGTACTCGGTGATCTCTTTACCCAGCCGGGCAACAATACTCTGCACCTCCTGTTCGGAGATAAATTTTTTCTCTATTCCCTGATCCATCTCATTATCCCTTACCGGTATGTTTGATGTTGACTTTTATTGTCTTTAAAACTGATTTTACTCCCTTTTCCCTCAATTACCAGAATCTATCCTGCTAAAAAGAAGTTGTGCGTTTGCCTGTCCCCCCGCCTAGAATAACCTGAAGACACCGGACAAAACCCATTCTTTTTTCTTTAATTCACCCAGAGGATAAAAACTCCCTCGCCATGTTATTCCTCCGTTTATTAAGGTGACGACCGTTGCACGAACAATGATTGCCACGGTGATAAATGGCGTCAGCAACAGCCACAGGGCAGCAGTTTTTTCAACACCTGAGCGTATCATTCCAAGCCCTATTCCAATACATCGTATAGCGATGGTCAGAAGAAAAAACAATCGGGCAGGACCACTGCCAAACAGGACTCCGAAATAGGGTAATAGTACAACGAAAAACAGACCCATCAGGCCAACCATGACATAGGGCAAACGGTAGTTAAAGAAGGCAAAGACATTTTTCATCAACCC
>JAQYVS010000098.1 GCA_030145365.1 Desulfofustis sp.
CATCACGTCTTTCCATTAATGGATAACTTCCGCCGGTGTTGGCTTTAGCAGACAGGTTGGACATGGTTTCATTGAACTTGGAGGAGTAGGGGCGAAACGCTTCCATCTTCTCCTGGGCTCCACGCAACCTGGCAGAGGCAACCATATTCATTGCCTTGGTGATCTGCGCCGTCTTTGTGACACCGGTGATCTTTGTTTTGACTTCTTTTAAGCTTGCCATAACTAGACCTTTCCTGAATTAGTTAAGACCTTTCGTTGCCTTGAACGTGTCACCAAAGCTGGTCAGGACTTTATCGAGTTTTTCCCTGAGATCGTCATCAAACTCCTGCTTTTCTTGCAGATCAGCATAGATCGACGGATCATTGGATTCTATATAGTTATAGAGTTCTGACTCATAGTCAGCCAGGGTTTCAATCGGCAGCTTGTCGAGCCAACCATTGGTTCCTGCATAAATGATAGAAACCTGCTTTTCCATCGGCAGTGGCTGATATTGCGGCTGCTTGAGAATCTCAACCAGACGCTCACCTCGGGTAAGTTGGGCCTGGGTAGCTGCATCAAGATCAGAACCGAATGCAGCAAATGCTGCAAGTTCACGGTACTGGGCAAGATCGAGTCGTAGTGTACCAGCAACCTGCTTCATTGCTTTCACCTGGGCAGCGCCCCCAACGCGGGATACCGACAGACCGACATTAATCGCAGGACGAACGCCTGAGAAGAACAGGTTCGGTTCAAGATATACCTGGCCATCGGTGATTGAGATAACGTTGGTAGGGATAAAAGCGGAAACGTCACCTGCCTGGGTTTCAATAATAGGCAATGCGGTCAGAGAACCGGCACCGAGTTCGTCATTAACTTTTGCTGCACGCTCAAGCAGTCGCGAATGGTTGAAGAAAATATCTCCTGGGAACGCCTCACGTCCCGGCGGACGGCGAAGCAATAGGGAAAGTTCACGATAGGACACGGCCTGTTTGGAGAGATCATCATAAATAATCAGGGCGTGCTGACCATTATCGCGGAAATATTCACCCATGGAACATCCGGCAAACGGAGCGATATACTGCATCGGCGCCGGATCGGAGGCACAGGCTGAAACTACGGTGGTGTACTCCATCGCACCATGCTTTCTCAACGCCTCAACAACCAGGGCAACCGTCGATTTTTTCTGGCCGACCGCAACATAGATACAGTGAACGTCGGTCTCTTTCTGGGCAATAATTGCATCAACGCAGAGAGCCGTTTTACCAATATGACGATCACCAATCACCAGCTCGCGTTGCCCCTTACCAACTGGAGTCATTGAATCTACGGCTTTGGCACCGGTGTACATCGGCTCATGAACTCCTTTTCTGGCAATAACACCAGGGGCAAGGACTTCGATTTTGGAAGAGTTTTCGGCATTGAGCGGTCCCTGACCATCGATGGGGTGTCCAATACCGTCAACAACACGGCCTTCCATCTCAGGGCCAACCGGAACCTCGGCAATACGACCGGTACGTTTAACAATATCACCTTCCTTGATACCGACAACATCCCCGAGTATAGCACAACCGACGTTGTCTTCTTCGAGGTTCAGGGCCAGACCCATAATACCACCGGGGAACTCAAGAAGTTCCATGGCCATACAATTCTGCACCCCATAGACACGCGCAATACCGTCACCAACCGAGATAACGGTTCCGGTTTCGTCGAGGTCTACACTGGTTTCGTACTCACCAATCTGATCCTTGATAATTTGACTGATTTCTTCGGCTTTGATCTGCATCTATTCTCTCCCCTTAATGGAACCTTTTAAACTTGCAAGCTGAGTTCTTATGCTGCCGTCCAGAACCAGATCACCCACTTTGGCGATAATTCCGCCAATTATGGAAGGATCGACTGATGCAGTCAGCTCAACCTTCTTGCCTGTTATATTCTCAAGTGTATCCTGTACTTTCTTTTGTAGATCCGCATCTAATTCAATAGCTGAAACCACTGTTCCATGACTGATGTTCTTGTCATCATCAACCATGATTTGAAATTGTTCAGCAATTTCCGGCAGTATCACTGCTCTTTTTTTCAGAACAAGCAAGTTCAGAAAATTCCCCATGACTTTGTCAAAATCCATAGCTCCGATTATTGCGGCCATGGCTTTTTCTCTGACATCAAGAGGATACAGGGGATTGGTCAGTGCATCTTCAACTTCCGGATTGGTATCGAAAAGCCCGGCCACTGCCTGAAGGGCATCGCTGTAGACCTCGTACTTTTCTTCTTCCTTACCTATGGCAAACAACGCCTTGGCGTAACGTTTGGCGAGGATAGTCTGTTTCACTGTACGGCCCCCACTTTATCTAGATAATTTTCGACAACCTTCACCTGATCTTCCGGGGTCAGGTTCTTGACAATGAGTTCTTCAGCCATAACTGCTGCTTGATCGGCGATATCATTTTTCAAAGTACGACGGGCTTCGACAATCTCGTTTTGAATGGTAAGTTCCGATTGGCGTTTCAGGTCATCAACCGCCTTCTCAGCCTTTTCTATGATCTTACCCTTCTCTACCTCAGCCTGGGCTACTGCTTTTTCAACGATGGTGTCGATATCTTTTTCCACCGTTGCCAGTTTAGCCTCAAATTCCCGATATTGCTTTTCAGCTTCGTCCCGCCTCGAATCAAGATCTTCCAGTTCATTTTTAATCGACTCCTGACGGCCGCCAAGAGCTGAAGCAATCGGTTTGGCTCCAAATTTGACCAGAATGATCATCAGAGCGATGAAGTTGAGTACCCGCCAGAACAGATCCTTGAGTTTAGCCGGCGCTAAGCTGCCTTGTCCATGGGCCTCGCCCCCCTCATCGGCTGCATGGGCTTCAGGCGCAGTGCCATGAGCCGCATCGGCTGCCTGTTCAACGGTGGCTGAGTGTGCATCGGCCGCAGGTTTCTCAGAAGCTGTAAGTGTAGTAATTGCGGTTATAGACAGGGCAAAGCAGAGCGCTGCCACCAACATAGATAATCTGGATATGTGGCCAATTTTTTCCATTTTTAGAGCGCCCTCCCGAGAATCTTGCTGGCCATGTCCGTGGCAAATCCGTCAAGATTGGCTTTGAGATCCTTTTGGGCCTCGACAATCTGAGTATTGATCTCCACCAACTGTTTGTCCTTGTATTCGTCAACTTCCGCCTTGATCGATGCCATTTTCTCGTCCCCCGCCGCCTGGGCTTCGGCTCTGGCGGCATCGAGGGCCGCCTTGGCCTTACCGGAAGCTTTAGACATTTTGGCATCTACCTCTTCCTGGCGCAGACGGGCATTCTGTTCGAACTTTGCCACATCATTCTGCATTCCCTGCATCTTTTCAGACCGCTCTTTAAGGATTTTCTTCACTGGTTTGTAAAGAACCCCATTGAGCAAAAACATGAGTACCACCATGTTTATCATCTGAATCACCATCGTAATGTCAATTGTGACCATGTGTTATGCTCCTGATTTGCAGAAATAAAAACAAACATCCCCGAAGGAATGAAAACTGAACTCAAGACTCTATTAAAATGTTGTGAATGATAGTCATCAATAAAAATGAATGGCCATTCACAACAGCTCAAAACCTTTACTGCAAATATTCCACCATGTCAACTACTTTATCGTTGTCTGGAACCCTTAATGGCGGCCATTTTTCCTTGGTTTATGGTATCGGTTTGCAGCCCAAAAAAAGACCGGCCAAAAGAGCCTGGTCCATTCAATTTTATTTCATCGATTTGGCGCAAATCATCGGAATTAATCGTCGTAATCCCGACTTGATTGAGCCACGATTTCAGGTACCGCTGAAATTGCTTCTGCGACTTTATCGGCCATCGGTCCACCGGCTTGGGCCATATCCGGTCGCCCCCCTCCTTTTCCACCGACAATTGCCGCAACCTTATTGATTAATGCTCCGGCCTTGAATCTGTCGGTCAGATCTTTTGAAACAATGACCAACAAAGCAGCTTTCTCTTTAATTGAACCGCCGAGAACCGCAATTCCTGACCCCATTTTATCCCGCACGCGATCACCGACCTCGCGCAGGGTTTTCGGACTGTCCAGTTTGATTTCAGCAGCAATGACCTTGATTCCATCAATCTCTATACTGTTATCGAATATCGAATCGAGATCAGAACTGGCTAACTGCGTAGAAAGGGAAGAAACCTGTTTTTCCAGCTTTTTCTGGTTTTCTAGCAAATGTTCAATCTTACCAATGACTTCTGCGGGAGTGGCGTTAAGCCGTTCTCCGACAGCCATTTCCCGTCTCGCCATTTCCTGCAAGATCTCAACCGCTTTTCGTCCAGTAACCGCCTCAATCCTGCGCACCCCCGCAGCAATTCCGCCTTCACTGACGATCTTGAAAATTCCAATATTGCCTGTGGCCTCTACATGGGTGCCACCGCATAGTTCCTTGCTGATCGGATCAATGGTCACGACCCTGACCGAGTCTCCATATTTTTCGCCGAAAAGTGCCATGGCCCCTTCTCCAAAAGCTTCTTCCCGGCCCACGATCTTTGTGCCCACCGGACGGTTCTCTCTGATCTGGTCGTTTACCCGTGCCTCAATGCTGATGACTTCGTCGGGCTGCAAGGCTGAGAAATGGGTAAAATCAAAACGCAGCCGATCCTGGGTTACCAGAGATCCTGCCTGTTTCACATGTTCACCTAATACTTCACGTAAGGCGGCATGGAGCAGATGAGTGGCGCTATGATTTGCTTCAGTATCCCCCCGAGTTTGCGGATTCACCGCAAATTCAGCGTGGATGCCGGTGTTCAGATTCCCTTCAGCCACCTTGACTTGGTGTAAAATACATCCATCACCTTCTGTTGTGGTGGTCAGGACTTCAGCGGTGCCTCCATCCCAGATAATTCTACCGACGTCGCCGATCTGCCCTCCTGATTCGGCGTAAAACGGCGTCCGGTCGGCAAGAAGGCGACCCTGTTGACCTGCTTCAAGCGATGTCACCTGCTTTCCGTTTTCAGAAAGTAAACCCTGAACCTTAGCAGATCCCAGACGCGCATCGTAACCAATAAAGTCACTGCGGAGTCCCGACTCAATCAGCTGCTTTACGCCCTCCTCTTTAAGTTGGAGTCCTTCGTCTTTTCTTGACGCCCGTGATTTTGAGCGCTGCTCCTCCATGGCCTCATTAAACCCGGCATCGTCAAACGCAATACCGCGCTCCAATGAAATATCCCTGACGATATCAACTGGAAATCCGAAAGTATCGTAGAGTTTAAAGATAAAATCTCCACTGATCAACGGTGATTGTTCTCCCTGCTGCCTGGAGATCTCCTGGTCGAGCATGGCCAGTCCGTGCTCCAGTGTCTCGCCGAATCGCGCTTCTTCGTTGTTCACTACTTTTTCCAGCAACTCGGCCGTATCTACCAGACGCGGATAGGCTCCGAGCATGGACTCGACCACCGCTGTACAGGCCTGATGCAGAAAAGGTTTTGTCAATCCCAGATTTTTGCCAAAACGAATCGCCCGGCGCAATACCCGTCTCAACACATAGCCCCTGCCCTCATTAGCGGGCAGAACCCCGTCTGCCACCAGAAAACAGGTGGCCCGAACATGATCGGCAATCACCCGCATGGCAGTATCGTCAGCATGATTGGCCCCGTATTTTCGATTTGACAAGGCTTCTAGCCGACTGATTACCGGTGCAAACAGATCAGAATCATAATTATTGAACTTGCCCTGCAAAACCGCTGCAACACGTTCAAGCCCCATACCGGTATCGATGCTGGGCTTAGGAAGCGGTTCCATAGTGCCGTCGGCAAAACGATTGAACTGCATGAATACCAGGTTCCACAGCTCGAGGTAGCGGTCACAGTCACAGCCGACCGCACAATCCTCTCTGCCACATCCAGCCTCGATGCCCTGGTCAATATGAATCTCCGAACAGGGACCGCACGGCCCGGTATCGCCCATGGCCCAGAAGTTGTCTTTCTCATCCAGCCGGACTATCCTGCCTTTCGGCAATCCATCAACCTGTTCCCAGAGTTTGAAGGCTTCGTCATCATCCTCAAAGACGGATACCCAAAGTTTGTCTTTGGGTAGTTTCAGCTCGTCGGTAAGAAACTCCCAGGCATAGGCAATAGCCTGTTCCTTGAAGTAATCACCAAAGGAAAAATTACCGAGCATCTCAAAAAACGTATGGTGCCTGGCCGTATAACCGACATTTTCCAAGTCATTATGTTTGCCACCGGCCCGCATACAGCACTGGCTGGTTACCGCCCTGACATAATCCCGTTTCTCCTCACCCATGAAAATCGTTTTAAACTGGACCATTCCGGCATTGGTAAATAACAGTGTCGGATCATCCTGGGGAACAAGAGAGGAGCTATCAACAGGTGTATGGCCGTGGCGTTTGAAATAGTCTAAAAACCTGGCTCGGATTTCATTTCCAGTCATAATGCGTCTTTTCCGATTGCTTGTGTTTCAGCGGCCCAATTTCTGCCGCCGGTGAATTACAACTTGTTTATCTGCCTGCTCAAACTTTTAAAAAACGTTATATTAATAAACTATTTACCGATTACCATCAATATTCAGCCTTTTTTATCCTGGAAGTTACCAATAAGAAGGCTGTACCTCAAATACAGGATTGGTGGAAATGGGAGGGTAACCGGTTCAGATTACTGCTCGATACGCTTATACACCGTCGGTCTTCATTGCAGCCCAGTTCACTTCCTTGCCGGCCCTGAGAAGTTGACTCATGGTAGTGATGTCGACCGCTTCTAATTTCTTTACCAGAAAAAGAAAAAGGTAGGCAGTCTGCAGAGCATCCTCGAGAGCGTCGTGGGCCTCAAAAAAGGGCAGATTTAATTCAATACTGAGTTTCTGTAAGTTATACCCACCACTTTCTGATTGATACGACCCGTGGAAATTACCGAGTACCTTTCGTTTATAAATCTGGGCCATTCGCATTGTATCAAGGTTTGGATTGGCAACTATTCCATTAAAAAGACGCTTTGTTGCCCGGTTGAGAAACGTTGTGTCAATCCAGATATAATGTCCAACCAGTAGATCCGATTCGATAAATTTCAAGAAGAGGGGCAGGACCTCGGCAAGTGGTGGGGCTGCTTTAAGCTGCTCCGGTGTGATTTTATGGATCAGGGTCGCCTTGGTGTGATCAAGATTCTGCGGTCTGACGTAGTAGTGAAACGTTTCACCCAAGTCAATTTGCAAGCCTCTAATCCTGACCGCGCCAATGGAAATAATTTCATCTTTTTTTCGATCCAGCCCGGTGAGTTCTGTATCGTATACTACGTAATCGTACTCCGAGAGTTTTTTCTCTTCATCAAAATTTCTAAACCGATGATTATTCGTCGAAATCAGCTCATCTGCCCTTTGAAACCAGGGGATTTTACTCAATATTCCTGCCACTTACACTTCTCCGATTTCCTGAGCTAATATATTCTGCATTTTCCCAATCACCCCAAATCCGTCTTTGAGCATACGCTTTTCAATATCGCTCAGCTGCTCGGGAAATATATGGTTATCCGGTTCATCACCATTTTCGATCTGTCCCAGTTGGTGAATTACCCGTAGCTGCATCTGCAGCTCATAGGCATCGATCATAGCCGAATACAGTTCGCGGGATATTTTTTTTTGACTCAACAGCCTTTTCAAGCGGGCCAATGTATTGGTCTGTCTAATCCCATACTTCAAACTCAGTATCCGGGCAAAATCAACAAAGGGTGCCAATCCTCGGACTTTTATGTCAAGCCGGTCCTGATGTTCGCCATTTTGTTCTACGATAAAATGTTTAAAAAAAGAAAGTGGCGCCCGAACCGCCAGACAATCGCGACCAAGATTCTCAATGATGCTATTCTGCTGCCGGCATTGGGAAATAACATGATCACGCAAGTCGACGGCTAATTGTTCGGTACCGAAACCATGTCTGAAATCAAAAAAGATAGCCGAGCCAAGCTGTTCAGCAACCACTGCCCCTTCAATCCAGTGAGAGAATTGCTCTTTCCATCCTGAAAGTGACCGACACCATTCGGGGTTGCTGGCCATTGAGTTATCCTGGCAGAATGGATAGCCACATTTTAATAAATGATAGGCTGCCTGTTCGGCAAACGTATTAAAGTAACGGACCACATCATTGCGTTTGTGCTCCTCCGGATCTTCATACACAATGCCGTTGTCCTGATCGGTCTTAAATGTCTGTTCACTTCTGCCTTCACTTCCGAACAACAGCCAGCTGTATTTAACCGGGGGCGGGCCAAGCTGGTGGTGCAGCAAGGTCAGAATCTGGGCAAGTATATTTTCATTGATAAGGCCGATCATCCGGGTAATATCACCCGCCTTTGCCCCCTCATTGATAATATTTCTGACAAGTCCACTGACTTTTTCCGCCAGTAGGTACAGTCCATCAAACTCGGTCTGTGCGGCTATTTCCTTGAACAGATAATACGGTGAATTACCCTGTTGGACCATGATGTCATGGCTGGTGATCACCCCGGTAATTCTGCCTCCATTCTCTACCCCGAGATGATGAATACCTGTGGTCATCATCTTTAACAGCACATCAAAGCAGAGCATATCGGCAGAAACGGTTTTCAGCGGGCTACTCATGATAGATGAAACCGGCTCTCTGAAGTCTCTGCCCTCGGCAATCACCTTGGCCCTGAAATCAGTATCGGTAATGATACCAATCATCGAACCGGGGTCTTCATCTACATAGACAAGCAGAGATCCAATTCCCTGGCGGGCCATGATGGCCCCGCTTTCCTGGATGGATGTAGAGGCGGAAACCGAGAACAGCGGTTTGCTCAAGCCCCCTGCCTTGGTGTTAAATAAGAAGAGTTCCTCACTGCTTCTTCTGGTCAGCTTGTTTTTCCTCAGTTCAGTATAGGCAGTGGCTACAACATTATCGGAAAAGGTTTTCAGGTAGTAGTGGGAAATTACGGAGTTGGTGCGAACAAGCTCCTTAAAAATTTCTCTTGGAATCAAAAAGCAAAAGGTATCTTCAACAGTCTCAATATTCAGATTTGCCCTGGTTCCACGAATAATTCCCAGGGCCCCAATATTTGCCCCGACACCTCGATAGTCCTTCAGGACTACCTTGTCGTCTTCATCGGTGATAAATGCCCGAACACCGCCCCGCTGAATGAGATAGAGATGGGTAACGTCCGATTCGTTGAAGGTGAAAAGTCTTGTTCCTTTCGGGAAAAAATCGATTTTGCAATGGAGGGCCAGATCGGCCAGAGCCTGATCATCAAGCTCTTTAAAAGGCATGGTGCTTTTTAAAAAATTTATGGCCACATCCGGTGCCACGGCATTCTCGCTACCATTAACCGATGGAACAAACGATCTGTTTTGGTTTCTGTTTTTTTTAGCCATACCGACGATCCTGTTTTACTTCTGGTCTCTTGCTTCCACCGCTTTGATATATAGCACACTATTAATTTAGCAGAAATAAAAAGCGAAATTCCACTCTTTAGGATTACATCTAAATCTCCTTCTTACGATCAGAAATATGATCCAAAATTCTCGTGGTTCTGGTTGCTTAGCTGGACAGCAAAATGACTAGGTGCTGTCCTTAGGTCTGATAATCCGGACGATGAAATGCCAATGCATGAGGAAATGCGCCTGCGCTTCCTTTTTCCTGCGACAATTGCCTGTCGATGCGGGCGGGCTTTGAATAAGACAGAGGATTCTGGCTACAATCTTCAGACTTCTAAAAAAACTCGTTCTCCAGTGCCTTTTTGCCGTCTATCAGGTCATCCACGACTCCCGGATCGGCCAAAGTGGAGGTGTCTCCAAAATCGCTAAAATCGTCGGCGGCAATTTTTCTTAGTATCCTGCGCACAATCTTGCCGCTCCTGGTTTTCGGCAGCCCCTGGGCATATTGAATCGTGTCCGGAGAGGCAATCGGCCCGATCTCCGTTCGTACATGAATACGTAGCTCGCCAAGCAGTTCAGCACTTTCCTCAATCCCCGCAGCAAGCGTTACAAAAGCGTAGATGGCCTGACCTTTGATAGGATGTGGCATACCGACCACCGCCGCTTCCAGAACATTGGGGTGGGAAACCAAAGCTGATTCTATTTCAGCAGTGCCCAGCCGATGACCCGAAACGTTGATCACATCGTCAAGACGACCCATAATCCAGAAATATCCGTTTTCATCACACCGAGCACCATCACCAGCATCATAATAACCGGGGAATTCATCATAATAGGTGAGACGATACCTATCTGGATCGCCAAAAATGCCGCGCAACATACCTGGCCACGGTTTACGAATCACCAGATGACCGCCTTCGTTGGCACTGGCTTGGTCTCCATCCTCGGTTAGAATCGCGGCATCGATGCCTGGTAGCGGTCTTGTCGCCGATCCCGGTTTTAATTTTGTGGCATATGGGAGTGGAGAAATCATAATTCCACCAGTTTCCGTCTGCCACCAGGTATCTACGATAGGCAATTTCCCATCACCAACATTGAGATGATACCACATCCAGGCCTCTGGATTGATCGGCTCTCCCACCGAGCCCAGAATACGCAACGATGAGATATCATGTTTTTTTATCGGATCGCTGCCAAAACGCATCAAAGCCCGTATCATGGTTGGAGCGGTATAGAATATTGTTACTTTGAATTTATCGATTATCTGCCAGAACCTGTCGGGCCCCGGATAGGACGGAACACCTTCAAACATGAGGGTCGTTCCGCCGAGCCCTAGCGGCCCATACAAAATATAAGAGTGTCCGGTAATCCAGCCGATATCGGCGGTGCACCAGTGGACATCTTCATCGTTCAGATCAAAAACCAATTGGGTCGTATGCATCGCATAGGTAAAATACCCGCCGGTGGAGTGAACCACCCCTTTGGGTTTGCCAGTAGATCCTGACGTGTAGAGAATAAAGAGGATATCTTCCGAAGCCATCGGCTCGGGCTCGCAGACCTTTGTTATATCCTCTGCAGCCATTTCTTCATGCCACCAGCTGTCTCTTCCGGCCTGCATTGCCACCTCATTTCCGGCCCTTCGCACAACGAGGCAGTATTCTATCGAATCACATTCTTCCAGAGCCTCGTCGCCATTTGGTTTCAAAGCAATTGTTTTTCCGGCTCTAAGCACCGCATCGGCAGTCACCAGCAGGGATGCTTCGCAGTCCTGAATTCGATTCTCCAAGCTGACTGCCGAAAAACCGGCAAATACAACGGAATGAATAGCTCCGACCCGGGCACAGGCCAATATGGTGATTACCAGTTCGGGAATCATTGGCAGATAAACCGTCACCCGGTCGCCTTTCTGCACACCTTTCTTTTTCAGAACATTGGCGCATTTACAGACTTCTTCATGGAGCTGCTGATAGGTGAAGGTACGTACTTCTTCTTCCGGCTCCCCTTGCCAGACCAGGGCAATCTTATCCTTTCTTCCGTTTTCCAGATGACGGTCCAGACAGTTGTAAGAAACATTTAAGGTCGCACCGTCAAACCAGCGCACGTCAGGCTTATGTAAATCGGCATTCAGCACCGTGTCCCACGGGGAATACCAATCAACGAGCTCTTCGGCCCGATCCGCCCAATACCCTTCAAGATCCTCCATCGAACGTTGATAAATCGACTCATACTCGGCCATATCTTTGATCCAGGCAGTATCCCTGCCCTGTTTCGGTGGATCAAAATCCCGATTTTCACTCAATAGACTGGTAATCTTGTCATCAATCTCGCTCATCGGAATCTCCTTTATCTGCAACGAATAAAAAACACTGCTTCTGGCTGTATTTGGATTCTTTATATCAGATTATTCAATGCACCGACAACGGACATTGTAAAAATTATACCTGCAAGCATCGCTTCTGTTTTACAAATAAACCTTAACTACCGCATCAATTTAACTGATATAAAAAGAAACCATATTTCACTATCCATTTCCAGGAAAAAATTCAGATACATAGCGTTGTTCCACGTGTTGTGTGAGATCCGTAACAACCAGCGCAGAACCACTCTTGTTTTCAGATAGGGCTTTGTTCGGGTCTTCGATAAGTCATCAATCTTGTAGCGGGAAAGACTGTTGATTTGTCGAAACAACCGGCTAAATGTAAAAAGTTCTTTACAATTTTTATTATAAAATTAAATTAAACACTGAAATAACTCAATAGGGAGATCGTTTATGCAAGAAGACATGAAAGACGAACAGATCGATGTGATATCAAAACTGTTAAAGTCAATGTCACATCCGATTCGGCTCAAGATTCTCTGCCTGCTTCAGGATAAGGAAATGTCAGTCGGAGATATTCGCGAACAGGTAAAAACAACGAATGCCAATGTCTCCCAGCATCTCAACATCCTGAGAAGTCAGGGTATCATCGATTTTAGAAAAGATGCAAATTTTATCTACAATAGAATTACCGACCAACGCATTCTGGAACTGATTCAGAAGATGCAACAATTATTCTGTCCTAATTTTTAAACGTTTAATTACCAACCCGTATCTTAGAAGAGCCATGAAGCCAAATAGCATTGGAGGCATCAATGATTATTAATGACTGGGTCCACACGCTGGCCGGTTTTTTTATCCTGTTGAGCCTGAGTCTGGGGGTGGAATCAAGCCCGATTTTTCACAGTAAATACTGGTTGTTGTTTACTGCTTTTGTCGGACTCAATCTGCTGCAATTCGGCTTTTCCAAATATTGTCCAATGGGCTTGATTCTCAAAGCACTGGGCGTCCCCGAAAAGAGGGCGTAACCCGTCTATTTATCTGACATAGCCGCTCCGCAGGACAACTGCCAGCAACATGACATTTCAGTGCAGCTCTTTTGTTTTCTGAAGCAGCTCTGATGTCCCTCTTTTTGTTGAATCTCGCGAATCAGCTGTTCAAGTTTTAATTTGCCTGGATCAATTTCGAGTTGACGAGCCTTTGAACGAGCCAACGCAAATAATTGAGAACCTTTCAATAAGTCTTTCTTTTTCATCCTGTCTTCCTTTTTCAGTTAATGATAAATTAGCAATTTCTTGCTGTAACAATTCTAATGTCCACCGAGGCAATAACTTCCATCTCTATCAGGATGATCAAATCGGCAGGATATGCATCTCTACTTTAACCGGGTGGCTGCCTATGAGCAGCAAGCCGTTACGACCATCGATCGAAACATGGTCTCCAAAGCCGATGTGATGTCCATTTACTTCGCAATGGCGTTCATATACTCGAAGCTGTTTACAGCCAACAACACAGGTTTTTTCCAGGCGAACCGCAACAACCGAGGCGTGCGATGTCTGACCGCCCCGTGACGTCAACAGACCATCGGTCAGCGAGATCACGGTAATATCTTCAGGGACTGTATCCTGTCTGATCAAAATAAGAGGTGTTGCCGGCTCCTTTGCCCGCAGCTGGGCAATGTCTTCTTCAGTGAAGACTGCTTTACCTGATAGCGCCGACCCGGAGACCCCAATACCTTTGGCAAGTATCGATTTTTCAAACTCATCGGTTTCAATAAAAACGTTGAGATGCTCCTTCTGTTTGATCGTGATCATATCACGTGTCTGGAGCAGGTAGAGATCTTCCGCGTCTGGCCCTTCATAGGTAAACTCGATCTCCTGGGGGCTCCACCGCTTATCATAGACAAGACCTCTGGCAATCGTCAGCAGGCGTTGATAAATATCGGGGAACTTTACTTCCAGTGTTTCATATTCAGGACGACCGTCGAGCTCTGCCTGCTCCACCGAAATTGGATGCGAGGTAACCAGACCGGAAACGATATCTTCACCCTGGTCGCCATAGGCATAATCCCCCCAGAGTGCAACACGCTGAACTTTGCGGTAGGGATGGGCGGTGAACAGCACACCCGAACCCGCTCCCTCGCTGCGATTACCGAAAACCATAGCCTGGACGATAACCGCCGTTCCCCAGGATGGGGAAACATCCATGATGCGTCGGTAATCCTTTGCCTTCTGGTTATCCCAGGAGTCAAGCACCATCTCGATTGCACCGATCAATTGAAGCCAGGGATCATCGGGTATTCCAAGCCCGTGATTGCGTACCAGCTTCTGGTAGTTGAGAGCAAGCTCTTTCATCTGTCCGGGAGTGAATTGACGCTTCAAGGCTACGTTATGACGAGCCTTGGCTTCGTTCATCAACTCCTGAAATTCATCCCGCTCAACTCCATAGACCATGGCCCAGGATTGTAGAAAACGCCGATAATTATCCCAGGCAAAATACTCATTGCCGTGGGTTCGCACGAATTCCTCAACAAGATCACTGTTTTGTCCGATATTATGAATGGTAGCCATCATGCCGGGCATAGAAATGGCACTGCCGCTTCGAACCGACAGCAATAGCGGCTTTTCCGAAGATCCGAAAATTTTTCCCGTCTCTTTTTCGATATGGTTTAAAGAATCCCTGATCTGCTGCATAAACTCCTGTCTGGCCTTGGAAAAACCGAAAATAACCTCCCGACATCTAAATACCTCTGTGGTAATAACAAAAGCAGGGGGAATCGGTTGTTTATCCTCGGTTAAGGTGATCAGGTTATAGCCTTTATTGCCGAGATGAATGAGATCGTGGGTATAGGGGTTGATATCGTCGAGCAGGGAAACGGCATTTTCCGGATTGTAAGTCATCAGCAGGTCCAGTGTACGCTGATCGAGAACATCCTTCTGGCTCTCAAGGGTCTGAATGATACGCAGAATAAAGTTGTCGAGATGCTGTAAACCGAAAGCCGAGGCTATCAAGTCTCTGAAAAAGTTTTCCGACATCGAGTGGATGGTATTGCCCATCTCATCTTCATTCCACAACGTTGTATAACGGGGCAGTAAATTGCCCCCACCGATCTGGGGAATGATAAGCGACAGATTATTCTGGTGAACATTTGTGTAATAGGCATAAATGACGTCTTTTACACCCTCCGACAGACCACGGAAAATATCAAGATACTGAGTATAGGAAAAACGTCTGATTTTTAAAGAACTGACAAGCAGAGCCAGGTAGGTATCAAGCTTTCTTGAGGCAATACCTTCTATCTGCAGAGCCCGACGATACAGCTTGAGGCATCTGGTTATCGAATAGAAGGTTGCCTTGGTAATAAACGACAGGTTGACAGTCGCCGGCAGCTTTTCAAAATAAATATTGGCCAGGTTTTCCAGGCGAAAAGTCAGGGAAAGAGAATCAAATTTCTTTTCTCGATATCTGCCATACACCGATGGGATATCAACGGCGATATGCCGTTTGTAGTAAATGTCTTCCTGGGTTTCAAACTGCTCCTGCGACAAGATAATCTCTTTCAAGTTCTCAAGCGCATCTAGGGTCGATTCGATAATACCTACGATATCATGTGCTTCCAGCTTTTCTAGCAGTGGTTCTGTCCTGAAGAAGCCTTCGGCTGCGGCCTGCTTCAATTCCTGGCGGAGCTCCTGGAATCCGAGATTATATTTTTTGTGGATCAACTTGAACATCTTGACCAGCAGCGAATAGCGCAATCGCTCGTTGGCATTGCAGTCCTGCTGTCGTTCAAAAAAGTTATCCAGATTCTGCTGTCGGACATGAAGGATTTCATCAACCCGAGTCAGCTCAAATTCTTCTATGATCCGCTCAGTCAGAATGCTTTGCGTATCAACAAAGCTTCCGCTGTTCTGTATCTGATTAAAGACTTCGGGCGGAACATAAGCGGAAAGGACCTGTTTGTCCTTGGTTTTCCAGAACATAAAAATGGCCCGGATAAAATCGACAATCAGATTTGAACTCTCCACATGGCTCTGCTTTCTTAAAAAGTGTATCAGCACGTCTTTGCGGCGGTGAATCTCATCGAGTTCTGTGGAAACATCGCGAAGTTCGCCTTCAGCCCCGATTTCATTAAAAAAGACCGGCATCAATTTGCTGAACTGTTTGGTCAGATTATAAATCGGTTCGATCGGCTGATTCAGCAACTCAGTGATATCTCGCTGAAACAGATCCGTGTCTTTAACGCAGGTCCCGGTTAATTTCAGATGAATGATCAGGGCTGAAAACAGTGTCGAACACCATTTCGGCTCCTGCATGATCAGATTCAGCCATACTCTGATATTGCTGAGATGCGCAGGGTTGATAATCGGCTGCCAGTTCTCATCCACACCCGTAACGTTGGCAGGCTGGAAACCGAAGCGAACAACACCCCAAAGAAATGCTTCCACCATTCGGCTGTTGCCGCGCTTAAAAACCTCGCCGCCCAAAACCTGGATACATTGCAGCGACGTATGCGGGTACTTGCGGACATTGGCTTGCAACAACTGGAACGTGGTCAGCAAGAATTCCTCAATCTCTTCAAAGCTCTGCTGCCTCACGAGAATGACCAGGCTACGGTTGATTTCACGAAGTGTCTCTTCATGAATCAGATGCAGCCCATTGGTATCCATTATTTTGAACATGAAGAGCAGCTTGTGATTCTCGGCAAGATGCGTGGATACCTCGGTTTGACTCAGACCAGTTAGCGGATCGGGTTTTTCAATATCCAGCAGATGCGCCGGGACTTCCTTGTAGAGCCTGACGATATCGATATGAGAGGGAAGTTCCAGCAGCTGGTCGAGAGCCTGAGCAGGATAAGATTCTATGTCGATGCCATCAACGGTAAGACAATATCCATGTAGAGCATGGTGAGAGATCCTGGCAAAAACCTGGTCCCAGGGAAGTTCTTCCGGATTGAGCTTGCAGCGATCTATGAACCAGGGCAGTGGGTCATCTTCATTAAGCCAATAACCATAGTTCGTTAGAAGCATCAGACGGGTCAGCATGGCTGCCGGTTTAACATCGATGGCAACGCTTGATCGCTGGCTCAGATGAATAATTCTTTTAATCACCCGCTTAATCGATTGCCGACCATGAACCAGGTGCAATAAAGCCGACTTATCTTTCTGCTCAAGAGCTATAAGCCGCAGGAAAAAATCATTTATCGGTTTTTCAAAACGGATCAGGGATTCACCGTCAAGCTGTGATACCAGCTTATCCAACCAGGCCCATTGGGCTTCAAAAATCTGTGAAAGCAGCACCTGATTTTTCAGTGAATCATCAAGTGCTTCAAAAAAAAGATCTGAAAAAAGACGGAAGGCCTCAGGCCCGAAATCAGTTTTTCTGTAGTGGTGAAAATTTTTCAGGACAAAGCTTCGAAACAGCGGAAGAATCAGGTACCAGTTCCGATAGGGATGACAGATCTCATAGAGCAGGCTCTCAAGACTTGAATGAATGCCCCGATAGTTTTCCACCTCCTCCAGAAGTTCCATGAGCTCCGGACGTATCTCTACCTGCTCTGCCGTTTCAAGCAGATTTGCCTTCAGGGCATCCGAATCAATACTACTATGAGTAACTGCTTTCATGTGACCAGGTACCTGTGTGTTGAGGAGGTTTCCACATATCTGCCGCTCGCTTTCGGCACCATTACCAACAGACAGGTACGGTTAAAATTACCAGGTTAATAAGTTATACCGGTTTACGTGCTTCCATATGCAGAATCAGATCCAGCATCCGGTTTGAATATCCCCACTCATTATCGTACCAGCTCATGACTTTCACTGTTGTGCCAATGACCTTGGTGCACTGCCCATCAACGATTGAGGAGTGTGGATCCCCCTGGAAATCG
>JAQYVS010000110.1 GCA_030145365.1 Desulfofustis sp.
TGCCAGACACCACCTAAGTGTCTGGGACCCAACAAGTGGTGGATTATTCACCGGCGATACCATCGGTATGGCCTATCCCGAAGTACAAATCGATGTGAAAAAACCTTTATTAATCCCTGCCACAGCCCCGGCAGCTTTTGAGCCGGATGAACTTATCAGCTCTATCAATCGGTTAATGAAGCTGGGGCCATCGACCTTCTATCTGCCCCATTTCGGACCAGTGAAAGCCAACCAGGATTCTGTTGCAACCCTGATAAATCTGATTGAACAACATGGACGCCTGGCATCTGTTGGCTGCGAAGTAGACCTGGATTACTATATGACCCAAATTCTCGATATGCTCTATCGGGCTCATTGTGACTTTGGTGGGGAGAAAAGCAAAGATGCCTTCAATACATTTCTGGCTGGAGATATTAAACTCAACGCCCAGGGCATTGCGGCAAGAAGTGTCCGGTTGAGAAAACAATTACAGGCCTAAGAACAGTCAGTCCCAGTACAAGCGGAGTTATACAAGGACATACTAAAGCTGCTGCGCTATCAGGCAGGATATTTCCCCTCAATATAATCTTTCATGTAGTTAATCTCTACGTCCTGAACGGTAAGCTGGGCCTTGACCACGTCGCCAATTGATACCAGGCCGACCATTTTTCCGTCTTGGATGATCGGAATATGCCTGATCCTGTTTTCGGTCATAATGGCCATCAGGTTATCAACATTCTCCTCGGGATCGGCAGCGATAACATCCTCGGTCATCACCTCATTGACCATCACAGTTGAAATGGACTCTGGATTCTGATGAACGGCTTTCAACACGTCAAGCGGAGCAACGATACCGAGAATCTTATCATATTTATCGACCACAACCAGCGATCCAATCCGGTTGACAAGAAAATGAGACATGACATCAACCAACAAATTGTCCTTATGAATGGTGACAACCCTTGTTCCTTTATCGGCCAGAATGTCTGTTGCATTCATGATCATTACTCCTCGTCTATCTGGATGGTCTATCTTCTCAAATCACTACAAATCTTCTCTTTCTAAAGTACAACGGGATAAAAGCTGATTGCAAAAACAGAGAGCGCCAGAACAAAGGTTCCCAGAGGAGCCAGAGTCATTTCTGATACCTCGAAATCATCCTCCGGTTCTCTGAAATACATGGCAATAATTAATCTGAGGTAATACCACATTGACAAAATGCTGCTGAAGATACCCAGCACACCGAGAGCGAAATATCCGCCATCAAAGGCTCCGGTGATGATGTAGAACTTGCCCATGAATCCGGCCGTCGGCGGAATCCCCGCCATGGAGAAAAGAAAAATGGCAATGCAGGCGGCCGAATAAGGTCTGACTTTGGCCAATCCGTTAAAATCGTCAAAGCAGATCCGCTTTTCATCTTCACCCCCCAGATAAGACAAGGCCGCAAAGATGCCCAGCGTTGAGGCCGCATAGGCAGCCAGGTAGAACAGGATCGCGCCGCCGGTGAATTGTTCCGTGTTAATCGCCACAAGGCCGATGAGCAGATAACCGGTATGGACAATACCCGAGGCTGCCAGCATGCGCTTCAGATTATTCTGGGCTATGGCGATCAGGTTTCCGGCAAACATCGTCAACACTGAAATATAGAAGAGGTAATCCACCCAACCTCCCTTCAGATCACTGCTGATCACCAGGAAATTTGCAAAGACGGCAAACACAGCCGTTTTGACCGCCGTAGCCATAAAAGCGGTAACCGGCAGAGGAGCGCCGTCATAGACATCGACAACCCAGGCATGGAACGGAAACGCTGCCACTTTAAACAACAAGGCGACAATGATCAAAAAAGCACCGCCAACCAAGGCCGGATTGGTCATAAAACCGGTTTCTCCGATCACTTGGCCAATAACAGCAAACTTGGTGCTTTTGGCTCCGGCATACATGAAAACCGTGCCCATCACGAAAAAAGCTCCGGCAAAGGCACCAAGCATCAGATACTTGAGGACTGCTTCTGATCGCAGAACACTTCTCCGGTCATAGCCAACCAGGGTGTAGATGGCCAGAGACATGATCTCCAGGGCCACGAACAACGTCATCAACTCGGCCGCCATGGTCAGAAGAAGCATACCGCAGGCGGCAAAGAGCATCATGCAGTAGAATTCGAGAACAAATCCTTTGTTCTGGGTGAAGTAGGTCTGGGCGGCAATCGATGAGAAAAAACCGCAGGCCAGAATGATCAGTCCGGCAACCTTCGTAAATGTCGAAGTAACCAGCATTCCGTTAAATACAGAACCATACGGAGTTACACTGGAACCGTTTTCGACCGTCAGCTGAATGAAAAAGGCAAAGGCGAAAAGCCCTATGCCGAGAATCGCAATTCCCTCTTTTTTGAAGCTCTCAAACGCTGCCACCAGCATCAGTAAAATGGCGCCTGCGCCAGTTGCGACAAGCGGAAGAATCGCCATCAAATCGTGCATTATAGTTCTCCCGTTTTCAGTTCTCGGCCTGTTTGCAAGGTTATTGTAACAGCTTCGTTATCACCATTCTGTTGTATCTTGGTAAAAGAAGCCAGCTGCTGCTCAGCTGAAGGTTCAACTTTTTCTATAAACGGCTGAGGAAAGAGACCCATGACAATGATGAGTATGACGATCGGTAAAATCGTCAAGGTCTCAACCGCTGTCAAATCATTAAAATCCTCAAGATTTTTGCTGGTTTTCTCAAAAAATACCCGTTGAAATAACCAGAGCATATAACAGACTCCGATGATCAGGGTGGTCCCCGCAAACACTGCAATGAACGGGTTAAATTTTACCGCCCCAAGAATGATCAGAAATTCGCCGATGAACCCGCTGGTTCCGGGTAAGCCGACAGAGGCCAGCATCGCCACAGCAAAAAATACTGCAAAAACCGGGGCCTTGGCAGCCATCCCGCCAAAGTCATCGATGGTTCTGGTCTCGGTTCGCTCCTCGATGATACCAAGCAACAAGAAGAGAACACCGGTGCTGGTTGCGTGGGCCACAATCTGGTACAGAGTCCCGGTCAAAGCCTGGACATTCATACAAAAAATGCCCAATGCGATAATCCCCATGTGGGAGGCCGAGGAAAAGGCGAGCATCCGCTTAAAATCCTTCTGAGCCAGAGCAGCAATACCGCAGTACATCATGCCGATTACACCGGAGCAGGCAAGAATCAGGGCATAACGTGCAAAACTCTCGTCAAATACCGGAACAACAAACCTGATAACCCCGTAAACCCCAATTTTTGCCATTACAGCGGACAGCACAAAGGTCGTGGCCGTCGGCGCCTCGGTGTAGGCATCGGGCAGCCATGTATGAAAAGGAAACAGTGGAATTTTGATGGCAAAAGCGATCATAAAGCCGATAAATGCCAGAGTGGCCAGGTTACCTGAAAGTGACAGCTGGCTCAAGTTTGCCATGGCAAAACTCCATTGCCCTGTCTGGGTGTGATGGGCAATGCCCAGATAGACAATTGCGGCCAGCATCAACAACGATCCAGCTATGGTATAAATGGTAATTTTGATTGTAGCGCCGAGCCGGTTTGGGCCACCATATAAGCCAATCATAAAGAAGACCGGCAGCAGCATTACCTCCCAGAAAATGTAGAAGAGAACCATATCAGTGGCCGCAACAGCTCCAATCATCGCACCCTGGACGATCAATAGATTTGCATAATATCCTTTGGCTTTCGTTTTAAAAAGTAGATAGACCATCGGAAACAGCATAGCCGCTGCCGCCAGCACAAGGATCGAAATCCCGTCCACGCCGAGGCTATAAGCTACTCCCAGAGATTCATTGACCGCGACATGCTCAACAAATTCAAACGATCCGGTTGAACCGCTGAAGGATAAGAACAGTTTAACGCCCAAAAGAACAACAATCACCGAAACCGCCAGTCCGATCGTCCGGGCCGCCTCTTTACTGACCGGCAGTACCAGAAGGCCGAAGCCAGCGAAGATTGGGACAAAGATCATGATTGAAAGAAAATTTTCAAACATTGATTCACCCTTATAAATTCAATGACTGAGAGATTAACAAGCTCATGACCGAGAGCCCAATTACCATATAAATTGCATAGATTCGTACATAACCGACCTGAACCACCTTGAAAGCCAGACCGAGCATGCGATAGAGCCAGGCAGATGCCTGAACCGGCGCATCGACCACATACGGTTCAAATATCTTGCTGATAACCCTGCCCACAAAACGATACGGTCGGACAATGACGGTATCGTAAAATTCGTCAACATAGAATTTATTGTAAGCAAAATTGTAGATGCCTTTGAATACCGGCTCATCGGCCGTAACAGCATATTTCCGATAGGCTATGGATATACCGATTACAAAGGCCAGCACCGATGCGCCAATGGCCAGCAATTCAAGAGCCAGGCCGCCGTGGGGATGGTGCTCAACCAGGCTTGGAGCCAGCCAGTGTGAAATCATTTGATTACCGCCGAAGATGGCAGGCATGTTCAGAGGCCCGGCAAAAATCGCCCCAGCCGCCAGGATAATCAATGGAATCGTCATGACTTTCGGAGATTCATGGGCATGCTCGAAAGATTCCTGATCACGGGGGCTGCCGTGGAACACCACGAAGATCATACGGAATGTATAATAAGCCGTCATCCCCGCCACCAGCACGCCGACTGCCCAGATCCCCACATGACCTGTGGCCAGAGCTGAGTAGAGAATTTCATCCTTGCTGAAAAACCCGGAGAACGGCGGACAACCGGCAAGAGCAAGGCCACCGATGAGCATGGTCCAGTATGTGATGGGCAGTTTGGTCTTCAGTCCGCCCATCTTCCAGATATCCTGCTGATGGTGCAGGGCAAGAATAACGGAACCGGCTCCCAAAAAGAGCAGGGCCTTGAAAAAGGCGTGGGTAAAAACATGAAAAATACCGGCGGAATAGGCTGCTACTCCGACACCTGCAAACATATAGCCAAGCTGACTGACCGTGGAATAGGCCAGAATCTTTTTAATATCACTTTGAAACATACCGAAAATAGCGGCAACGAGGGCGGTAAGAATACCGATCCAGGCAACCACTTCCCCGGCGGCTGGAACATGGGCGTAGATAAAACTGAATCTTGCCACCATATAGACGCCGGCGGTAACCATGGTTGCCGCATGGATCAAGGCAGATACCGGGGTTGGACCAGCCATGGCATCGGGTAGCCAGACATAGAGAGGAATCTGGGCTGACTTACCGGTAGCACCGACAAACAGAAGCAGGCAGACCGTTAATCCGATGGGTGCGGTGAGATGATGTGCGTTTGCTTTAAGGGTAAGATAATCAAAACCATCGGCCCCAATGCCCCAGAACAAAAATCCCATCCCCAGGACAAATCCCAGATCGCCGATGCGATTGACAATAAAGGCTTTGTTCCCGGCAACAACATTTTCCCGGTCTTCATTATAGTAACTGATCAACAGATACGAACACAAACCGACGCCTTCCCAGCCGACAAACATCACGACCGGACCGTCACCAAGCACCAGGATCAGCATTGAGCCTAAGAACAGATTCATATAGGCAAAAAATTTGCCGAAATTTTTGTCACCGGCCATATAGCCGATGGAGTAGATGTGAATCAACGAGCCGACAAAAGTAACAAACAGAAGCATCAGTGAGCTGAGTGGATCTGCCAGAAATCCCATGGACACGTCCAGGTCACCGACAGAAAACCAGGTATAGGCCTTATGGGTCAGAAATCGCTGCTCAGCAGGCAGAGCCCTGAGTGCGAAAAAGACCTTCAAAGCCATAAACAACGAAAGTACCGGACCGATGCAGCCCAGGATACCGTAAAATCGTTCCGAGATCTGTTTCCCCTGGCAGGTTGCCAGATATATCAGGCCAACTACCAGTGCCCCGAGCAGTGGAAGCAGGGGAATAAAACCCAGGTATGTTACGTCATGTCCCATCCGATCACCCCTTCAGCAGACTGAAAATATTGGTATCCAGATTGCCTTTGTGCTTGTGCAGGAGAATAATAACAGCCAGGGCCAGTGCAGCCTCAGCGGCAGCCACTGCCATAACCATCATAGCCAAAACATGACCGTCCATATTGAGATGCAGTCTGGCCAAAGCGACAAAACCGAGGTTGGCAGCATTGAGCATCAACTCTATGGCCATGAATACAATGAAGACGTTACGCCTGGAAACAACTCCCAAGATTCCCAGACAGAACAGAATGATGCTTAACGATAGGTATTGACTGATCATCTATTCACTCCTCTTGCCTGCAAGAACCACAGCACCAACCAGAGCAACCAGCAGCAGGATCGATACAATTTCAAAAGGCAGCAGCCAGTCTCTGAAAAGGAGCAGGCCTACTTCCTTTACCCCACCGAAACCCTCCTCGATCACCGTTGCCTCGCCAGAAGGAAGGGTTTTGGAGATTTTCATCAACAGCCCTGCAATCGGGGTGACGACAACGATACCACCGGCAAGATAAAACCAGCGATTGGGATCAAGCGGCAAATCTTTTTCCTGAATGTTTAAGAACATGATAATAAACAGGATCAGGGACATGATCGCTCCGGCGTAAACAATAAGCTGAATGGCAAAGATCAATTTAGCCGACAGCAGGGCGTAGAGGCCAGCCAGCGAGATCAGCGTCACCACAAAACTCATGGCCCCGTTCATCGGGTGCTTGAAAAGGATGAGACCCAGGCCACCGAGAATCGCCAGCAGGGCAAATCCGAAAAATAAGTAAGTTGAAATCATATTTCAGCGCACCCCCTTCAGATATTGCTCTTCATCGAACGCTCCCGGCGTCTCCAGCATTTCCTCAAGCCCAATAACCATCGATTCCCTGTTGTCACTGGTTACCGAATAGATCCCTGTGTCCATCCTGATTGCATCCATCGGACAAGCCTCAACACAATAGCCGCAGTAGATGCACTCAAGCAGGTCGATATCAAAGCGAACCGGCATTTTCTCAGATTTTCCGTCAAAACGTTCGCCTGCTTCAATCATAATGCAGTTGGACGGACAATTGGTCTGACACATGTAACAGGCTACGCATTTGACACTGCCGTCTTCGTGTTTGGTGAGTCGGTGTCTGCCCCGCCAGCGTGGGGAAATTTCCGGCTCCACTTCCGGGTAATGGCGCACATATAATCTGGAGTTATCCAGCAGATTTCTAATAAAATGGCCCAGGGTAACACGCATACCCTTGACTATTTCCAGAAGATACAGTTGTTCCAGAAATGTCCGACCCTTTCGTTCAACGACTCGTACTTTAATGCTCATGATGGATTCCTTCAGCCAAATGAGACAATGATCGCACTGGTGACAAAAATATTTAACAGAGCCAGCGGCAGCAACTTTTCCCAACCTATTTTCTGGAGCTGATCATAACGAAAACGAGGCAAGGTCCATCTAACCCAGACATAGACAAAACACATCAGAAAAGTCTTAAACAGAAAGGTTCCGATCTGCAGCAAAAGCACCAGAATCCGGTCTGCTGTGCCGCCCGAGGCAAAAATAAGATAGACAAGGAAAATTAGTTCCAGCAGGACCACCAGCGACCAGAGCACAGCAATATAGATCGTGGTTTCCCGCACCCGGGGATCATTGGCTCGCGGGTAATGGCTGCGGTTGTTTTTCTTCATCCACTCCCCGAAAAAATAGGCGATTACCGGCAGGCCAATCATCAGAACAATTGCCACCGGTCGGGCCCAGGCAACCAGGGTCTCGGTGGTCAGCCAGGGAATCTGGTAGCCGCCGAAATAAAGCGTGATTATCAGGGCCGAAGAGACAAACATGGCTACATATTCACCCATAAAGAACAGAGCAAATTTCATTGAACTGTACTCAACGTGGTAACCGGCAACAATCTCACTCTCACCTTCTGCCAGATCAAACGGGGTCCGATTGGTTTCGGCAAAGGCGGCGACGATAAAGATAATGACGCCAAGCGGTTGCAGCACTACCCCCCACATGGGAATAAAACCAAACAACAGTTGTCCCTGGTACTGAGCCATTTCCGTCATATTGACGGTGCCGTAGACCGCCAGCAGGCTGACCAGGGCCAGTCCCATCGGGATCTCATAACTGATAACCTGGGCTGCGGCCCGTAGACCTCCGAGCACGCCATATTTATTGTGAGAGGACCAGCCTGCCAGGATAATACCGTAGACACCGAAACCGACTATCGCCAGAAACCAGAGGATACCGATATCCATAGGAATCGCCTGCATGATGTAATGCTTCTCTCCCAACACCAGCACATCGGCAAACGGAATCACTGCAAAGCAGAGCAAAGCGGTAATGATTACCAGCATCGGTGCTAACATGAAATAAAACTTGTGCTTGTTATGGCCTGGTACCTCATCTTCTTTAAATATCAGCTTTACT
>JAQYVS010000122.1 GCA_030145365.1 Desulfofustis sp.
TTTGATTTCGTACTCAATCATCTTTCCGTACGTTCTCCGCAGTTTATTGATTTATTGCAGAACGGTAGCGATTCACTCTACAGTGATTTTTTCATCGACTGGAATGAATTCTGGAAGGGCCATGGCACTATGGGTGATGACTGTTATGTTGTGCCAGATAAAGAACACCTTGATAAGCTCTTTATGAGAAAACCCGGTCTGCCGATTCTTATATTGCGTTTTTCAGATGGCAGCCTCAAGCCTTACTGGAATACCTTTTATCAAAAAATAGAGTTCGATGAGATAACCGCTCAGGACTTCGAGCATATTGAGGGTCTCAATGAGGAGTTAGCTTCTGATATTGCACACCATATCAAGGTCGTTATAAAGAGTGGAAGGCGTTTGGAATCCATCGATCTTGAAGACATCGAACCGTATAAGGATGAGGTTATCAAGGTGGCTCGCCTCAAGCGTGAATATCTGGGTCAGATGGATCTCAACGCACGTTCCGAACTGGTCTGGGATTTCTACGATGAGACTCTTCGTAAACTCAGCGAGTACGGCGCCAAAATAATCCGTCTCGATGCGTTCGCTTATTTGCACAAGGAACCCGGTCAGCCGAATTTTTTCAACCGACCTGGCACCTGGGATTATCTGCAACGTCTGCGAGGTTTTGCCCAGAAGTATGGATTAATCATCTTCCCCGAGATCCATGCCGAATACGGTGCGGGTATACATGAAGAGATTGCGCAACAAGGTTATCCCATCTATGACTTCTTTCTTCCCGGGCTACTGATCCATGCCCTGGATCGGGGCAACAATGCGGCATTGTTACACTGGATCTCGGATATCCGTCGCTTGGGATTAAAGACTATCAATATGCTCGGTAGCCATGACGGCATCCCAATGCTTGACCTCAAAGGTAAGCAGGTCGATGGTTCCTATCGGCCTGGCCTGCTGAGTGATGAGCAGATTGAGGCCACTATCGAGGATATTATTGAACGGGGTGGCAAGACCAAGAATTTGTACGACGCTGACGGCAAGAAGATCGACTACTATCAGGTCAACGCGACATTCTTTAGCGCTCTTGGAGAGGACGAGCAAAAGTTGCGCCTGGCTCGCGCCATTCAGATGTTTATGCCCGGTGTCTCACAGGTTTGGTATCTGGATCTATTTGCCGGTACTAACGACTACGCAGCAGCGGAAAGGGGGCGTACCGCTAGCCACAAGGAGATTAACCGCACCACTTTAAAAATAATCGACATCGAGCGTGGACTAAAACGTCCTATCGTACTGGATCAACTCAAGTTGATTCGGTTACGTAATGTCTCACCTGCATTCAATGGTGAGATGAAGATCATCGAGACTGAGCCACATCTGTTACATATTTCCTGGCGGCACCCGGAAGTCACGCTAACATTGAAGGCTGATCTGTCTGATCACAGCTTCACGGTTTCCCAGGATGACGGTGCTGGCGAAGTAGTCCTGATGTCATTTGAGTCATAGGCTTTGATGGCCACCTATATTGTTTTTAATGGTAACCACTACGGAGCACCAGTATGAAAATTCTATCGACTGATCTCGACAGGACATTACTACCGAACGGTAGCTGGCCGCCGGATTCCGGAGCTATCGATATCTTCAATGAACTCACGGAAAAGCATGATGTGCTCGTCGTCTATGTAACGGGAAGAAACCTGAATCTGACCGAGAACGCAATAAAAGAATTTGGGGTTAGATACCCCAATATTCTGTGTAGTGATGTCGGCACTTCGATTAGAAAGTATGAGAATGGTGAGTGGAAGTTTGATGATGGCTGGGTTGATCATGTCAAGAGGGAGAGCCCAAGGTGGGATGCTATTGCAATAAGAGATGCTGTTGCCGGGATTGATGGTATGCGGGAACAGGAAAGCGAACATCAGAACCAGTTCAAGCAGAGTTATTATGTTAAACACGAAAAAAAAGATCAGGTTTTAAAAAAAGTAGATGAACTGGTGAAGGGAAAGTTTGATGAAGAAATCGTATATAGTTTTGATTCCCAGGATGGGAAAGGGCTTCTTGATTTTTTGCCAGCAAGTGCGACAAAACAGACTGCCTTGGAGTATGTGGCTGAGGAGTTTGGTGCTGCGAAAAAGGATGTTGTATTTTGCGGGGACAGCGGCAACGATATCTTCCCTCTGACCGCGGGGTTTTCCGGTGTTCTTGTGAAGAATGCCGATGATCAATTAGTAGAAAATGTAAAAATGGCAATGAAGCAGAACTCTGATTTGAAA
>JAQYVS010000198.1 GCA_030145365.1 Desulfofustis sp.
TCACCGGTATTTGTGGCAACACTTGAAAAGTTTCCAGGATCAGCGGACGAGGTTATCAAACTGATAGCTGAAGGCGGTTTCAACCAGGTAAAGGTGATTCCTTTTCTGCTGGTTGCGGGTATGCATTTTCAACGAGATATCGGCGGCGAAGGCGAATTGTCTTGGAAAAACAGGCTGAACAGACTCAACATCCGGCTGGATCTCTATGAACACGGGCTTGCCATGCTTCCCGGCATCGCAGAGATATTTTGTGACCATATCCAATCTGCGTATGACTCCATGCATGTGTGATGGCTCATCGATTAATCCGACAACCAATGGGGAGAGACCCGGGTTATTTCCGGTAATTTTCGAATCACTGATATTCTTATCAGCGGAACAACAATATCAGGATTGGCATGGGCTGATTATCGAACTGATAAAAAGCGATAATTAACGGTAACTATCTCTCAGCGTATCCCTCGTTCTGGTTTTTCTAGTCTGCAGCAATGCTCAGTTTATTACAGATTCAGCGCTAACAAAATCTCTTATTCTACCCTCTTGGCATGGTATCGGCCTGAGTCAGATAACGCCTTATACCCTTTGACCGCAAACCATTCATCAAAGCCTACAGAGTATCGCACAGCCAATTACACACTTTTTTGAATTGTTACACAAAAATTTATTGACCTGTGGTTGGCCACCGCGTATAATGAACATATGCACACTGACTATAAAGACAGGTAGGCTATGGAAGAACGAGATAGAATTTTCAAACAACTGAAGCAAATCGGCAACGCCATCGTATCAATGTTCGGGAAAAATTGTGAAACCTGCATCCACGATCTGAATGATCTGCAGCATTCACTGGTCCACATAAACGGCTCAGTGACGGGCAGAGCAATTGGTGCACCAGCAACAGATCTGCTCGTTAAAATTTTAAAAAAAGCGGACGGCAGGCCGGAAGATATGCTTGACTATCGCACCGTTTCAGGAGACGGCAGGGTGCTCAAGTCATCGACGACGTTCATCTTTGACAGTCAGGATCATCCACTTTTTGCTTTTTGCATAAATTTCGATACCACTGATTATTTCAACGCCAGCCAAGCACTGACCCCCTTTTTATTCCACGAAATTAACGGCTCAGGCGATCATTCAGACCCGCTGGAGACCTTCGCCCACTCTTCTGGAGAAACAATTGAAGCCCTGTTTCAACAGGTGATTCTGGAGATAGGAAAACTGCCGGCTACCATGAGTACCGATGAAAAAACCGATCTGGTTGAAATTCTTGAGCGCAGCGGGGCCCTGCAGTTCAAGGGGGCGGTTGAGCAGATAGCGCTGCTGGCGGGCGTATCAAAATACACGATCTATAACTATTTGAAGAAAATACATGCCAAACAGGCAATCAATCATTTGTAAACAGGAGTTAGATTCATGTCATTTACCGTAAAAGATATACTGCAGATGGAAGTAGCCCCAGCGCTGGGTTGCACCGAACCCGTGGCCATCGCGTTGGGAGCCGCTGCGGCAGCCTCTCTGCTGCCCGGTAAAACCATAGATCGTATTGCAATGTGGGCTGATCCCAATATCTACAAGAATGGTATGGCGGTAGTAATTCCTGGAACCGGAGGGATGACGGGGCTCGATGTTGCCGCTGCGGTGGGCGCTTTTGGTGGTGACCCTTCACTGGGCCTCGAGGTACTCAACACGGTGGATCAGCAAACGGTCGAAAAAACCAAAACCCTGCTTGAGAAGAAAGGAATTGATGTTCATCTCATTGAAGAATCGGGCCTGCATATCAAAACAATCATCACCAGCGGCAATGACCGGGCATTTTCGGAGATAAAAGAATTACACACCAATATCGTTTCCCTGACACTCAACGATGTACCCGTCACGGATTCGCCCTTATTATCCAAAGTAGCGAGTAAATCGGGCAAATCGGCCATGGCGATACTTGAAGAATGGCTGATGGGACTCACCCTTGATGACATCTTTGAGCTTATCGATGAGATAGATGAGGACGATCTGGCTTTCTTGAAAAAAGGAGTGGAATACAACGTCAAACTCGCCGAGCACGGTCTGAAATACGGCAGTGGTCTCGGCATCGGCAAAGCCATAGAACGACAGCTTAGACAGAAACTGATGGTCAAAGATATGGCGACCTCTGCCAGAATCATGACTTCAGCCGCAGCTGATGCCAGAATGAGCGGAGTTAACCTACCGGCCATGAGTTCAGCAGGAAGCGGAAATCACGGCCTGACTGCGATTCTGCCAATCTGGGCAATCAAAGATTTTGTCGATCATGACGAAGAAACGGTATTGCGGGCCATCGGCTTGAGCCATATTATCACCGCCTATGTAAAAGCCCATACCGGCCGACTGTCTGCCGTCTGCGGCTGTTCCGTAGCCGCCGGAGCCGGCGCTACCGCCGGGATCACCTACCTGGTCGGCGGAGATGTTAAACATATGGCCGGAGCCATAAAAAACATCATGGAAGATCTGGCCGGAGTAATCTGCGACGGCGCCAAGGCCGGCTGCGCCCTGAAACTGAACACTGCTGCCGGTGCAGCTGTTCAGGCAGCGCTGTTTTCCCTGCAGGGCATCAACGTCCAGGACACCGACGGAATCATCGGTGAATCAACAGAACAGACGGTCAGGAATCTCGGTACCCTGAGTCATCAGGGCATGGTCGAAACAGACCGCACCATCCTGAAGATCATGCGGGACAAAGTAAAAAGCAAACAATAACCGGGATACCTATAACATCTATTTCATACACCAGTCATAGCTGTTGCAGAACATCTTCAGCCACGGACTGGCCTTTAGATCCTTCATCTCCTCCGGCAGCCAGTGGGCCTGCCAGGGTAGAAAAACCCGTTCCGGATGAGGCATCATTGCCAGATGCCTGCCGTCTGGGGAACAGAGTGCTGCCAGACCGAACGGAGACCCATTGGGATTGAAAGGGTATGCTTCCGTCTGGTTACCATCATCGTCGACATAGCCCACCGGCGCCAGGGATTTCTCAAGGACCTGCTTTCTGATCTGCTCATCGGGAAAATGAAGACGCCCCTCTCCATGGTCGACATGGATACCAAACACCAGGTCTTCCATGTCTTTTAACATGATCGCCGGGCTTTTAGAAATTTTCACCGTGGTCCAGCGGGATTCAAATCTTCCGGAAGTGTTTCGGACAAAGCGCGGTTGAAGCTCCGGTTCTAGACCCGCCCAAGGCACCCAGCCGATCAGTCCAAACAACTGACAGCCGTTGCAGACTCCCAGCGAAAAAGTATCCGGGCGGGTATAGAAGGCTTCGAACTCTTCTTTCAACCGCTCGTTGAAACGGATGGTAGCTGCCCAGCCCTTGGCAGATTCCGGCACATCGGCGTATGAGAACCCGCCAACAGCAGCAAGACCCCGGAAATCATCGAGACTGGCCCGACCTTCCAACAGATCGGTCATACTTATATCCCAAACTTCAAAACCGGCGGTGAAAAAGGCGGAACTCATCTCCCGGTCAGAATTCGAACCTTCATCACGTAAGATGGCAACTTTTGGTTTTTGCTCTGCGCTCTGTACTGACTTATCTGGTAGCTCTGGGGAAAAACTGAGACGGTAAGACGGTCCGGACCGGTCATAGATATTCTCTTTTTCCTGATCCGCACAGCTTGGGTTTGCCTGCAGCCGCTCCAGCTGATAGCTTGTTTCCTCCCAGCGCTGTCTCAGCACCACCATCGAATCGTCCAGCACTATTTGTCCATTGAAGGTGATTTGCACCTGTTTTTCAACGGTACTGACGCCAAGTTTTCTGACCGAAATTCCGGCATCAGCACACAAGGCTGAGATCTTTTCTACCTGGCCTTCCGGACACTCTACGACATAGCCGAGTTCTTCTGAAAACAAGGTCTTAAAAACTGACGATTCACTTTCCATATCGATGGCAAATCCGCAATTTCCGGCAAAGGCCATCTCTAGTAAGGTGGTAATAAGACCGCCATCGGAGCGATCGTGTCCTGCGCTGATCATATCTTCAGCAATTAATCGTTGAATCAGGAGAAATCCCTGTTTAACCAATTGCGGATCCTCCATGTCAGCAGATATCTCACCGGTCTGATTATACACCTGGGCCAGCGCCGATCCTCCCAGCCGCTCATTGCCAGTGGAAAAATCGATGAACAACAATGTTGATCCCGGATGTTTCAAATCGGGTGTTACTTTCTTCCTGATATCCGGCACTGCTGCATAGAGCGAAATCACCAGTTGGCGAGGAGATTTAACCGTTTCCCCATCCACCATGGTGGCCATGGACAAACTATCCTTCCCACCGTCTACACCTATGCCGATGGCAATCATTGCCTCGCGCATCCCTTCCACCGCTTCCCGAATCGCTACTCCCTCTCCCGGAAGCTTCGGTGCCCACATCCAGTTAGCCGAACATTTGATCTGCTCAAGGTCTTCCACAACCACGGAAGCCAGGTTGGTCATCGCCTCGCCAACCGCCATGCGGGCTCCAGCGGCAGGATCAACCAGCATTTTGATAGACTGCTCACCAATGGCCGTTCCGATGCCGGTAAAACCAAAATGGCTTTGGGCGACAACAGCAGAATCGGCAACGGTAAGCTGCAGCGGACCACAACATTGCTGTTGGGCGATCAATCCAGTAACAGCCCGGTCTACCTTGTTGGTTAAAAAACGTTTAGAACCGACAGAAACCAAGCGAAGAACCCGCTTGAGAGCATCCCGCACACTTATGTCCCTGGGAAGCAGAACCGGCTTTGTTGCACCGTTGCTGTAACTATCGGTAAACGTTTTTTGGGGAATACCTCCCAGCAGCGCGTCCAGCTCGATATCAACCGGTGTGGAACCGTCGCTGGCATCGTGCACCACAAAACGCAGATCACCGGTTACCTCACCTAACACCTCACAATTTACTTTCTCTCGGCGACAGATCGCTTTAAACTGCTCTATGTTATCGGGATATATCAATAATCCGGTACGTTCCTGATATTCTGCCACATAAATCTCGAGCACAGACATGGTCGGATCACCGACTTTGATATTTCTGATTTCAATTCTACCGCCCGACTCTTCCACCAGCTCTTTCAAGACATTGGCCGGACCGCCTGCCCCCTGGTCGTGGATAACGTCAATGATACTTTTTCCACCCATCTCGTTACAGGCCCGGATAACCCGGTTCATTTTCTGCTCCATCTCGGCATCACCGCGCTGCACGGCATCAAAATCGAGTTCGGATACATTTTCCCCCTGCAACATACTTGAAGCTGCACCGCCGCCGAAACCGACCCGGTAGGCAGGGCCGCCGATCTGCACGATCAGCATTCCCTTCTCCTGCTTTTTCTTTTCGGTGAGCAGTGCATCAATTTGTCCTACGCCACCGGTAAACATTATCGGCTTCAAAAACCCCCATCGCTCACCGTTCTGTAGACGCATGTCAAAGGATCGGGTGAATCCCTGGATAAGCGGTTCGCCGAATTTATTGCCGTAGTCCGAGGCTCCATTGGAGGCCTCGATCTCAATCTCCAGCGGGGTGGCCAGATTATCCGGTTGTTTACAATCCTGTTCCCATTCCAGACGATACCCGGGTATTTTGAGACTACCTACGCAATACCCTGCTGTTCCAGCCACCACATAAGCGCCTCGACCAGTCCCCTGAACGTCACGAATCCTGCCGCCTGTTCCGGTTTCGGCACCTGG
>JAQYVS010000263.1 GCA_030145365.1 Desulfofustis sp.
AGTCAATGTTAAGCTGGTTGAGGAGAGGCGCCTGGAACGTTTCAACGGAAAGGGTAATCGAGTCATCGATAAACGCGAACTTTAATTTCATCTGATATCCATACCATGCGTTACAATACTAGAGCAAACAACGAACTCAGAACTATTTCAATTGAGCCTGAGATTCAGCCTCAGGCCTATTCCTCATTGTTGATCAAGGCTGGAAATACCCATGTGATCTGCGCGGTGAGCCTAGAAGAAAAGGTCCCTCCGTTTCTGGATGGAAGCGGAAAAGGGTGGATAACGGCTGAATATTCGATTTTACCCGGTGCCACTTCAAGCCGTTATAGGCGTGAAATCGGCAAGCAGTCCGGCAGGAGTATGGAAATCCAGCGCTTGATCGGACGCAGCCTGAGAATGATGGTCGATCTACGTGTCCTCGATGGATACACTCTGCGGGTTGATTGTGACGTCCTCAATGCCGATGGCGGGACCAGGACCGCAGCAATAACCGGAGCGGCACTGGCTGTTAGAAATGCGATTTCAAGAATGGCAGCCGAGGGCAAAATCGAAGACGTACCACAGATATTGGAACTGGCTGCTATTTCCGTTGGGGTTGTCGATGGTGAAGTAGTCCTTGATCTCGATTACGTTGAGGATTCCCGGGCTGAGAGTGATGGCAATTTTGTGATGATGGCAGATCGTTGGATTGAGGTTCAGGCCACTGCAGAAGGTGCACCGATCACCGATCAGCAGCTGGAGCAGATGCAGGACTTTGCCAGAAAAGGGATTCAGCAGCTTTTCCGTTTATGGCATACTGCCCCCTGATTTATTGCCAGATGTCAACGATCCGGGGAACAAAAGAATGGGCCGTTGCGGAAATAAATTGTTCTTTTGGCTGCCCTTACAACTGCAGATACTGTTATGCTCGAACTGCAGCCCTGAAACATGGTTTGATAGACTCGCCTGATCAATGGACTCAGAGCAGAATACTCGTTGAGGAAGTTAACAGAAAACATCCCCACTATCAGGGTCAGGTAATGTTCCCGACGGCGCATGATCTTACCAATGAAAATCTCGATGCGGCGCTTACGGTTATAAATAATCTCCTTGCTGCAGACAACCGTGTGTTGATCGTATCAAAACCTTCGCTGTCTTGTATTGAAACGATATGTCGTCGGTTCGCCGATCAAAAGCAGAAGATCGTGTTTCGTTTCACCATCACAGCCAGAAATCCTGAAATTCTGTCATTTTGGGAGCCCGGAGCACCGGCTTATCAGGAGCGGCTCAAAGCATTGAAGTTTAGCTATCGACAAGGGTTTTCGACCTCGGTAAGTATCGAGCCGGTTCTAGATATGAGTGATCTTGAGGGGTTGGTCGAAGAACTTGAGCCATATGTGAATCATTCCATATGGATTGGTAAGATGAATCGGATCGAACAGCGGGTTATCATCGATTCGGACCAGGTGGCTGCGGAGGTTAAGAGGATCAGAAAAGAACAGCAAGATGGTGAAATTGAAAACATGTATCAGCGTTTGCAGCACAAACCACTCATTCGCTGGAAAGAATCGATTAAAGAAATTGTCGGTCTGCCTTTGTCAACTCAGATAGGACGGGATGAATGAGAAAGAGATCATGAGAAGAAAACAATGTGAAATAACCGATAAAAAGAAGATCGAATCGATTTTGTCGCGATGCACCATTGGCAGGCTGGCTACAAACGGTGGAGACGGCTATCCCTACATCACACCGGTAAATTACGTGTATCATGGCGGGGCTATCTATTTTCACTGTGCCAGGTCCGGTGAGAAACTGGACAACATTAAACGAGAGGCCAAGGTCTGTTTTGAAGTGGACATTCCGCTTGCCTATCTTGATCTTGACTATTATGGTGAAAACCCTGAAGGATGTGATGTTACCCAGTTTTATCACTGTGTCATCATGAGAGGTAGGGCAGAAATTGTCAAAGAAATCGACGAAAAACTCAGTGCCTTAAATGCTCTGGTTACAAGCCATGAACCTCAAGGCCGTCAATTTCAAACAATAACGGCTGAGACTAAAGCCGTTTCTTTATGTGAGGTGATTGCGGTTCGGATCGAGTCGATGAGTGGGAAAAGTGAATTGGCTCAGAGAAAAAGTGATGAGGAAAAGGCCAATCTGAGTTCTTTCCTCAGAAAGAGAAACAAGCCTGGTGATGCTGACGCTGCTGAGTGTATCAGTGGTGACAATGATTAAGACAGGTGATAATTAACCAACTGGAATAAGACAAAGAGAGGGAAGCAGTCTTGGAAGCTATTAAGTCAACAGACAATGAAATATATGAGCTGATCAAACTGGAAGAAAAGAGACAGTTTGACAAAGTTCGTCTGATCGCTTCGGAAAACTATGTGTCTTCTGCGGTACTTCAAGCCACCGGGTCGGTTCTAACGAACAAGTATTCGGAAGGGTATGCCGGAAAGCGCTATTATGAAGGTCAGCAGATTATTGATCAGGTGGAGCGGCTTGCCATTGCCCGGGCCAAAGAATTGTTCGGAGCAGAACATGTCAATGTTCAGCCCTATTCCGGTTCGCCAGCCAATATTGCAGTGTATCTGGCTTTTCTCAAACCAGGCGATACGATCCTCGGTATGGCGCTTCCCCATGGCGGCCATCTAACACATGGTGCCAAGGTCAGCATCTCCGGTAAATATTTTAAAGCAGAATCGTACGCCTTAAGCAGGGAAACTGGACTGATTGATTATCAGGCAATCAGGCAGCAGGCTATGGATTGCCGGCCTAAGATTATCATCGCCGGGCATTCGGCGTACCCGAGATTTATTGATTTTGAGAGGTTCAGAGCCATTGCCGATGAAGTTGGCGCACTGCTCATGGTCGACATGGCTCATTTTGCCGGTCTCGTGGCAGGAGAAGCCCATCCTTCGCCGGTTCCGATAGCCGATGTTGTTACGACCACGACCCATAAATCGCTCCGCGGCCCAAGGGGGGCGATGATTCTTTGTAAAGAAGAGTATGCTGCTGCAATAGATAAGGCAGTATTTCCCGGTGTTCAGGGAGGGCCGCACAACAATACCACTGCTGCCATGGCAGTGGCTTTTAAAGAAGCGTCAACTAAAGAGTTCCGTGATTATACCCACCGGGTTGTTGAGAATGCTAAAACATTGGCCGGTACCTTGATGAAGCATGGCTTTGATTTGATCACTGGAGGATCGGACAATCATCTACTGCTGGTGGATCTGACTAACAAGGGTATCGGCGGGAAAGCGGCAGCCAAGGCACTTGATGCAGCCGGGCTGGTGATGAATTACAATGCGGTTCCGTTTGATCCGAGAAAACCCAACGATCCCAGCGGCATTAGGATCGGTGCGGCGGCGGTGACATCACGGGGATTTAAGAATGGGGATATGCTTCAGGTTGGTGAATGGATTAATGACGTGATTTCCGAACCGGAAAATGAGCGTCTTATCGACGAAATTGCCGCCGATATTGCTTCATTCTGCAAAGACTTTCCACCACCGGGGCTTTGATTCTTGTGGTACTGAGATGCCTGTTCAGTCAATGGTTGAAATTTGATTAAAACGGCGAAGACTCTTTCAGTCGCTGGATAATCATGAATGCCAGGGCAGCCCGCTCGTTTCTTGACAATTCAGCTTCAATCGAAGTCAGCCGGCTCTGAATTTTTACTGAAGAGGGGGAATCTTCTTCGAGCAGACGTCTGGCTTCAGCCATCTGCATTTCGTTAATGCAGTGAACTGATTTGCCTCCCATCAGTGATACAGGTTCAGGATTCACAGACCACCTCACTTGTCTTAAGTTCAGGAAACCCGGTCAGGGAAAAACTGGCACCACAACCGCACGAATTCTCGTTATTATTGTTGTTAAAACGAAAACCGGCGCTGATCAGATCATCTGAATAGTCAATAGAAAGTCCTTCCAGAAATGGAAGGCTTTCATCGTCAGAGACGATGGTTATTTCCTCATCACTCAGCAGGATCTTCTCGTTGTCTCTTCTTGTTGAGTCAATTTCAGCATTATAGGTCATTCCGGAACAGCCGCCTGAGGTCACGGAAATTCGAACAAAGGAATCTTTATCTTCGCAGTTGCGCTTAAGTATTTCTCGTGCTTTATCTGTTATCGCTATCATAGTCTTATCGTCTGTAATCAATAGTTGTTATAACCCGAGTGTAGTCTCAGATTGATTTGCACCTATACAATAGAGCTGATTTAAAAAAGGAAAAGGTAAAATCTGGTCAGAGCAGAAATAGATGCTTAGCTTTACAAATATCCTTTAATAATTTAAAGGTTTCCAGCGAGCTGTTTGAAGGAATGCAGAATTAAAATAAAGATTGCAACGTTTA
>JAQYVS010000306.1 GCA_030145365.1 Desulfofustis sp.
TTCCGGCGAAGAATCGGCGCACCAGATCGGAATGCGGGCCAAACGGCTCGGTGCTCTTCACGAAAATCACTTTCTGGCTACGGAAAGCTCCGTTGAAACGATAATTGCCATGGCCAAAGAAATGAAACCGTCCCTGCTGGCCGTTGACTCGATCCAGACATTGACCAGTGTTGACCATCCTTCTGCGGCCGGATCGATTTCCCAGGTGCGAGAGTCTGCAGCCCGCTTAGTGGAGCTGGCTAAACAGGATAATATACCGGTGGTTTTGGTCGGCCATGTGACAAAGGATGGCACCCTTGCCGGTCCCCGGATGCTCGAACATATGGTTGATACCGTTTTGTATTTTGAAGGGGACCGTAATCACGTATTCAGAATATTGAGGACGGTGAAAAACCGTTTTGGTTCAACCAACGAGATCGGCGTCTTTGAAATGAAGGAGGAGGGGTTGGTGCAGGTGACTAATCCGTCCGAGATTTTTCTTGCGGAACGCCCTTTGGATGTTGCTGGTTCTGTGGTGTTGCCGAGTATGGAAGGGACCAGGCCGATCCTGGTCGAGGTACAGGCTCTGGTTAGCCCGACTAATCTGGGAACGGCCCGCAGGACCGCGATCGGAGCAGATCAACAACGCTTGTCACTACTCTGTGCCGTGCTTGAAAAAAAGGCTGGCATGGATCTCTACGGTCACGATATCTTTCTCAACATTGCCGGTGGTATTAGAATCGACGAACCAGCTCTTGATCTTGGGGTCATCTGCGCTCTGGCTTCGTCTATATTAGAAAAACCAATGCAGCCGGATACGGTAGTCTGCGGAGAAGTGGGGCTGGCCGGAGAAATCAGGGCTGTTTCCAATATCGAGCTGCGTATACGAGAAGCTGAACGGCTTGGATTTTCCCGATTTGTAATGCCCAAAGCAAATTGTGACCGGTTCAAGGCGCGGACTAAACTGGAGCTTTCAGGAGTTGCCACGATTCAGGAATTTCTTGAAATCATACAATGATAACAGGTACCTTAAATAATGAGAACAAACGTTTATTTGAAGTGGGGATTGAAAAGGCAGATAATGTCAAGTAGCCTGATTTCATCGTGAGGGGGAACCACTATGGACTTTAAAAACCTGGTCGTAACCAGCTGGCAGAATACCTTGAACTTTATCGGTCCACTGCTGCTCATTACCTTTGTCCAACTTGTTCTAATTATTGTAACTTTCGGAATTCTGGCGCCGGTAACAACTGCCGGATACGTTCACTCTTTGATGCAACTGGTGAGGGAAAACCGCAAACCACAAGTGGGAGATCTGTTTTCCCAGATGCGTCTTTTTCTGCCGCTTTTTGTCTTCTCTCTTCTGGCGGCGGCGGTCGCCTTTATCGGTTTTTCACTCCTGGTACTGCCCGGTTTTGCCGTTGTCGCCTTCCTGGCATTTGCCGCCTTCTATCTGCTTCCGTTTATGACCGATCAAAAACTTGGTCTGTTCGATGCGCTTAAGGCATCATGGGAGAAGGCGATGCAATCCCCGGTGAGTGATCATATCATTGTTGTAATCCTCTATGTGGCAATTATGTCGCTTGGTTCATCGCTGCCGTTTGCCTTCTTAATCACCCAGCCGCTGGCAACTTTTATCATGATCGGTGCCTATCAGGAGCGGGTTTTGGGTTTGCAAACACAGCGACCGGAGAAACCAATTGATGACGATCCGTATCGTTCTCCAGGTGAAGAAGAATATCCGGAACCTGAGAGTAAAAAAGCTGATACATCCGAAAACACATCCGATGACACGGGAGCTGGCCATGGAAAATAAAGACAATCACGCTCAACATGACGAAGATCCAATGGTAGATTTTACGGTGGGCCTCATCTTTATCGCAGTATTGGTAGCGATATTTTTCATAGCTCTGTTTAACTGATCAACCCATCGGTTACCTTAACATATAAGGCATTCAACACTCGGTTCCACTGCCGGTTCATCGGCAATAGTCACCGAGTCAGAAAGATATCGCCGCACTCTTTTCTCACTGCCCACCTGGTATCGTTTTCAGCCTGCCCACTGATTCCGTATTGCCAAAACCGATTCCTGTCATACAATTTACCTAACTTAGATGAAGGGAATTACTAGCCAATACATTAATTAGGAGAGTAAACGAATGTCAGAAAAACCAACCATTCTCACTCCGGAAGTTGATATTGAACTGGAACAGGAGGGTGAGGGCGACAAGGCAAACGAAAGTACGCCTTTACTGCCGGCTCGGGATGTTCTGCCCGAATCGCTTTTAATCATACCGCTTTTTGATCGGCCGATGTTTCCTAAAATGATGGGGCCGATTATGGTCGAAGACCCACAGATCCAGCAGATGATCCTGGATGCCCAGGAAAAAGGGATGGTCATTTATCTGGGCATGCTCATGGTAAAACCGACAGAGGCCGGTGAACCTCGCACCCCCCAGTCAAGTGATGATTTTTATAAGACCGGCGTGGTGGCCAAAGTAGTCCAGATTTCACCGCCAAATATGGAACAGCCGCTTCAGCTGGTGGCCCAGGCCCAAGAACGTTTCGTGGTCAGACAAATGATCAGGCAGCAGCCTGTTTTCAAGGCTCTGGTGGAGTATCCGCCGGAGGATAAAAGGGAATCAAGCGATGAACTGAAGGCATATTCGGTGGCCATTATAGACTGTATCAAGGAACTGGTCACCCTTAACCCGTTATTCAAAGAAGGGCTTGGCCTACTTCTCGAACGGATCAACGTCAGCGATCCGAGTGCTCTGGCGGATTTTGCAGCTTCAATGACCACCTCCTCAGGTGGCGAACTGCAGAATATTCTGGAGACCACTTTGATCCAGCCACGGTTGGAGCAGGTGTTGATTCTTCTGAAAAAAGAAATAGAGATATCAAAAATCAAAGCCGATATTTCAAAAAGGATCGAAGAACGCCTTTCCAAGCAGCAGCGGGAGTTTTTCCTGAAACAGCAGCTCAAAGAGATTAAGCAGGAATTAGGAATTGCCAAAGATGATACTGAAAGTGAAGTTGAAAAATTTGAAAAACGCCTAAAAAACCTCATACCGTCCCCCGAGGCCAAAGAGCGTATCGATGAGGAACTGGATAAGCTTAAGCTGCTGGAACCGTCCTCGGCGGAGTTTAATGTGACACGGGCCTATCTTGATTGGCTGACCGTGCTGCCGTGGGGAGTTTATTCCGAAGATAATTATAATATTGCCAAAGCCGAACGGATACTGAACCGAGACCATTACGGCCTTGAAGAGGTCAAGGAGCGTATTCTGGAGCTCATTTCGGTTGGTATCGTCAAAGGTGATCTGGCGGGCTCAATCATTTTGCTGATCGGCCCGCCCGGTGTTGGAAAGACGTCCGTGGGCCAATCTATAGCCGAGAGCGTCGGGCGTGAATTCTTCAGATTCTCCCTGGGAGGAATGCGTGACGAAGCAGAGATCAAAGGCCATCGACGAACCTATATCGGCGCATTACCGGGTAAATTTATTCAGGCCATCAAAACCTGCAAAACTGCCAATCCGCTGATCATGCTCGATGAAGTTGATAAAATCGGGGCCAGCTTCAGAGGAGATCCAGCCTCAGCGCTTCTCGAGGTGCTCGATCCCGAGCAAAACAATGATTTTCTTGATCACTATCTTGATGTTCGCTTTGATTTATCCAAGGTATTGTTTATCTGTACCGCCAACCAGATGGATACAATCCCAGGCCCGTTGATTGACAGGATGGAGGTGATTCCTCTACCGGGTTACATCCAGGCTGAGAAAGTGGAAATCGCCCGTCGGCATCTGCTGCCCAAACAGCTTAAACTGCACGGTTTGACCAAAAGCCAGGTAAGCATTGGTAAACCGGTAATTCGGGAAATTGTCGAAGGGTACGCCCGGGAGGCTGGAGTACGAAACCTGGAAAACCGACTGAAGAAAATCCTTCGTAAAGTGGCGAGAGAACTGGTCAGCGATCCCAGCAGAAAAGTTATAATTAAAAAAGCTGATTTACCTGAATTACTTGGTAAAAAGGTCTTTTCAGATGAAAAGATTTTTAGCAGACCTCGGGTTGGGGTGATAACCGGGCTGGCCTATACCAGCATGGGCGGGACGACCCTGCACATCGAAGCTGCTGCCGTAGCCACTGGAACTCCGGGTTTCAAACAGACCGGCCAGCTTGGCCAGGTTATGGTTGAATCGTCTGAAATTGCCTATAGTTACGTACGCTCGCTATTCACCGAAGATAAACAGAAACTTGAGTATTTTAGAAAGAATTTGATCCACCTCCATGTACCCGCTGGTGCTACTCCGAAGGACGGCCCATCGGCTGGAGTCACTATGGCCTGTGCCCTCTATTCTCTGGCCGTCAATACACCAATGATAGCAGATACGGCAATGACCGGAGAGTTGACGCTGACCGGTATGGTGATGCCTATTGGCGGGGTTAAAGAGAAGGTAATTGCCGCAACCAGGGCAAAATTAAAACAAGTGATTCTACCGGCTGACAACAAGGAGGATTTTGAATTACTGCCGGATCATATTCGGGAAGGGATTTCTGCTTCGTTTGTTAAAACCTTTACCGATGTGCTGCGGATCTGTTTCCCCAACGGCAAATAATTTCTCGTCTCTTGGATCTGATGTTACCGGTCGGTTTCGAAAGGTCCGACCGGTAACATGACCAGTACAGATTCCCGGACCAATGGTAATGGTTCCGGGATTTTTTCTAATTATTTTTCAATACAATATAGCGGCTGTTCTGGCCCATACGAATTCTGAGCAGTACCCGATCTTTTGTCTGTGACTGCTGCATGATTAGCTTCAGTTCCTCAAGGTTTTTTACCGGGACTTTCTGCACTTCTTCAATGAGCAGACCTGATTTTAATCCAACAACTGCGGCCGGACTGCCGGGGGTTACTTCACTGATAACCAGTCCCTGGCGTCCTTTGTAACCCAATTGCTCGGCAAGATCAGGGGTAAGATCCTGCAGGACGAGTCCAAAAGAACTCAGCGGATTTTCATCGGGAACTGCTTGGGCAACGTTACCAAAATCAGCCGGTTGTTCACCAATGGTTACCTGCAGTTCGATCGGTTTTCCATCTCGCATGAGGTGGAGGACAATGTCGGTACCGGGCGTGGTCTGAGCGATCCGGTTGCGTAAGTCCTGGGTATCCTTGAGCTCGATATCACCAAGTTTGACAATGATATCCTGGTTCTTGATACCGGCTTTTGAGGCCGGGGTATCTTCCTGAACATCGGTAATCAGGACTCCCCCGGATTTGTCCAGGCCAAACGATTCGGCCAATCCTTCGTCAACATCCTGAATACCGACTCCGAGGTAGCCTCTGGTGACCTTGCCGTTATTCTGCAATTGTTCTTTGATGGATTTTACCATGTTAATCGGAATTGCAAACCCGATACCCATATACCCACCGGTACGACTGTAGAGCGCCGAATTGATCCCGACCACCTGGCCGTGGATGTTCAGCAGCGGCCCACCCGAGTTACCAGGATTAATGGCGGCATCCGTCTGAATAAAATTTTCATACTCATTAATACCGACCCGGCTGCGTCCTTTGGCACTGACAACGCCAACGGTAACGGTCTGACTCAGCCCGAACGGATTACCGATGGCGATCACCCATTCACCGACTTCCAGGCTTTCCGAGTCGCCGAGATTTACTGTGGGCAGCGCATGATCCACATCAATTTTGATCAGAGCCACATCTGATTTGGGGTCTGCCCCGATCAGCTTCGCTTCCACCTCTGAATTATCGGACAGGGTAACGGTGATTTTATCGGCCCTTTCAACCACGTGGTTGTTAGTCAGGATATACCCTTCTTTGTCAATGATAAATCCCGACCCGGCTCCCTGCTGTTGTCTCTTGCGTTGTTGGGGATCCTGAAAGCGGTGTTGCGGTCCAAAGAAACGTTCAAAGAAAGGGTTATTAAAGAACTGTTCATACTCATGAGACATCTCAACCGTACTTTCTACTTTGATATGGACCACAGCCGGCTTTACATCTTTGACCACCCGGGAAAAGGCTTTGGCGGAACGGTCAAGGAGTTCGACATCCGCCGATGATTCGGCTTTGGCGATATAGGGAAGCAGTAAGAGAAATGAGGACGCAATCACGATAAACAGTGTATTGAGCCTCAATGATTTTGTGTCATGCATAATAATCTCCATCTATTTTGTTAAAATCGTAACACCTGGTACATGTTCTAAACAGTAATCGGCTGGGTTCAAGGGTCAAGAAGGATTGCCCAATATTACTTAAATGTAATCTTGAACGGAGGAAACATGGGAGAGGATAAACCGGGATCCGGCAGGACCCCGGTCGGGACAGTGCCTATTGATTAGGTTCTGATCATTTCAGCAATCTGGAACGCGACTTCAAGGCTCTGTTCAGCGTTAAGCCGGGGATCACAGGTGGTTTGGTAGTTGAGGTTAAGGTCGTTATCATCGATATCTCGAGCGCCGCCGATGCACTCGGTAACGTCGTCTCCGGTCAGTTCAAAATGGACACCGCCCGGCACTGTTCCCTCGGCCCAGTGAATTTCAAAAAAGGAGGTGACTTCTGTCAGGATATCGTTGAATTTTCTGGTTTTGTGGCCGCTTCCTGAGGTGTAAGTGTTGGCGTGCATGGGATCACAACTCCAGACGATGTTGCACCCTTCCCGCTTCATTTCCCGCAATAACGGTGGCAAGGCGGTTTCAATTTTGTCCTTGCCCAATCGGGTGATCAGGGTGAGACGGCCCGCTTCATTGGATGGGTTTAGCGTCTGGACCAATCGTTTGATGTCGTCAATTTCATAATTGGGGCCAATTTTCACCCCGATTGGGTTAAGCACACCGCGCAGAAATTCCACATGAGCGCCGTCTATCTGGCGGGTACGCTCGCCGATCCAGAGCAGATGGGCCGAGCAGTCGTAACAGTCTCCAGTGGTTGAATCTATTCTGGTTAACGCCTGTTCGTAGCCGAGCAGCAATGCCTCGTGAGAGGTGAATAATTGCGCCTGGTTGATCTGCGGACTGTCCACCGAAATACCGATGGTTTCCATAAACTGGATTGCCTGATCGATCTGCCGGGCCATACGTTCATAGGTTTGGCCCATCGGTGACTGT
>JAQYVS010000341.1 GCA_030145365.1 Desulfofustis sp.
ATCAGCGCGGTCTTCCAGCCTGGCTTTGATATAGTTGACCATGAAACGAATCTTCGGCTTCAGGTACCAGTTCAGGCCGACCGTGATGTTCCGCTCCTTACCACCCCTGACATACTTGTCATTCAAATCCACTCTGGAGAGACGAAGGGCCAGTTCCAGTGCACCCCATCCGTCCTTGCCGAGGAAAAACTTCTTTTCCGGGGTTATGCCGGAAAATATCCCGCCGGATTTCTGATACTTTCTGGACTCTCCCGTCAGAACCCAACTGCCCTGCACATACCAGCCATTGAATTGAAGTGAACTCCTTGAATCGACAAAATTATGAAAATATTCCCCCTGGATTGACCATGGTCCATCCATCCAGGCTGCCTCAAGGCTGATCAGGTGCTGTCCCTGGTCATAAAAACGCGAGGTGTCAACGAGTCGATCATCCGTCAGGCGCGACTCGGGCCGTGTCCGGAACTGGGCCGTGGGGTCATCCTCATCGTCATTTCGATACCGTTGCAGATAGGACAAACCGAGATGCAGCAGTTTCTTCCCGCCATCGCGATAGATTGGCAACCCCGTAATACGCCCCACCAGGTCAAAACCATTGGCACTTTCGATCTGGTCCTGGCTCTCCCCATCGGTACCGAAAGCACCGGTGTTAAGGAAATAACCGCCGGCCCAGGTCATCCGTTTTTCCCACCATGTCCCGTTGGCAGTGACGCCAATGTTTCTGAAAGGGGTGAGCGCTCTGGTCGGTAAAGAGACCTCCATGAAAGTCGTGTAATTACCGCTGGTCAGCATATCCAGTGAAAAAGGCTCTTTCATATGACCGAGGGTGAAATGAGGCAAAACGGGATCTAAGGTGATACGAATCCAGTCGTCTTTGATATCCTGTGTATTGGCAAAATCAATCTCAAACCTCATCTCAACTACATCAAAGAAGCGACCAAGGAATGATGCACTGAGGCGACGCAAGCTGTCATGGGAGCCGTCGAATCCTGGGAACGCCGCTTGCAGCTCATCATCAGCTCGTATGTTGCCAAGGTCGTAATTGATCCTGCCGCCGATATCGATCTCAACGGAAGATTCAGGCCCGGTCACATCGATGCCTTCATCCCGGTAGATGTAATTGCCTACCGGGTCTGAATCATCTTTTCCCTCTGCAAAACAAGGAGACGCGCATAACAGACCCAAGACAAGGGCAAGAAGACCAAGACTCAATGTTATGCTCCCGGGGTATGAAGCTTCAGCTTGAACAGCAACGCCTCCACCGGCGTGTATAGGTTCGGCAATGAAAGCAGCGGGCGGCACCTGAAACATGCCGCCCATCACCTCTCCTGCTCTATTGTCTGTTACTGCCTGGCTCCAGGATTCTCCATCTGCTTGATAACCCCGTCAATACCCAGTGTGTTGCCACGGACCGGCGGAAACTCCTTAAAGGATTCCAGCCATTGCCTGGCGAAAACCTGGGCAGGCACAAAGGTCCACATATTCTCGGCTAACCAGCGGAGGTACATCTCCGACTCGTGCCAGGCCCTTTCAAATGGGTCGGCTCTGAGGTTGATGATCTTCGGCCATGCAGTTTGTACGCGAACGGCGGAAGCGATGTTCCCCTCAAGGTAAGCGAAGTGAAGCTTCCAGTTATTGTAGCGGATGGCATTCAGGTTCCCCACCTGGTCAAAATACATGATTTCCTTCCGGGGTGAGTCCTCCACCTCTCCCTTGAACCAGGGAAGAAGGTTGTAGCCCTCGAGATGAACCTTGTACGTCTTGCCGTCTATGGTGTGTCCTTTTTTGAGTTTTTCTTTAATATCAGGCTCTCCAACAGCGGCTAGCAGTGTGGGGATCATGTCCTCGTGCGAGGCAATGCCGTTCAGCTTTGTCCCCGGCTTGATAACGCCCGGCCATTTGATGAAAGAGGGCACCCGGAAGCCGCCTTCCCATGTTGTTCCCTTTTCACCGTGAAAGGGGATGGTGCCGCCATCGGGCCAGGTGAAAGTCTCGGCGCCGTTGTCGGTGGAATAGAAGACAATGGTGTTATCATCAATGCCCAGCTCTTTCAGCTTTGCAAGGACACGGCCAACACCGTTATCGTGCTCGAGCATACCATCGGGATAGAGACCAATACCGCTTTTGCCATACCATTCCTTGGTGAGATGAGTAAAGACGTGCATTCGTGTCGTGGTTATCCAGGTGAAGAATGGTTTGTCTTCCTTGTGAGCTTTGTCGATGAAGCTAATCGCCGCATCAAGGAACTCAGTGTCAGCCGTTTCCATGCGTTTTTTCGTCATGGGGCCGGTATCTTCGATTTTTTGCCCACCTTTACCGTCTGCATAGCTGTGAATCACACCACGGGGACCGAATTGATCACGAAACTCTTTATCCTTCGGGTAGTAGTATCCTTCAGGCTCCTCTTCGGCATTGAGATGGTAGAGATTGCCGAAAAACTCGTCGAAGCCATGTACAGTGGGCAGATGCTTGTCCTGGTCACCCAGATGGTTCTTGCCAAACTGACCGCTCGTATAGCCGTATGGCTTGAGGAGCGTGGCAAGCGTGACCATTCCGTCGGCTATCCCCTGGTCTGAACCGGGCATTCCGATGGTGAGCAGCCCGGTACGGAAAGGATGCTGGCCGGTGATAAAGGCCGCCCGCCCGGCAGTACAGCTCTGCTGGGCATACCAGTCGGTAAAGAGCACGCCTTCATCAGCTATGCGATCGATATTGGGTGTCTCATAGCCCATCATCCCCTGATTGTAGGCGCTGATGTTCCAGTAGCCAATATCATCGCCCCAGATGACCACGATATTGGGTTTATCACTTGCCGCCTGAACCTGGGTGCCGGTAAACATCGCGGCAGCACAGATGGAGACAATGGCAATT
>JAQYVS010000340.1 GCA_030145365.1 Desulfofustis sp.
GGGAGATGATCAAAGAAATAAAACAGTTTAACAAACGATGTACGTTTCCGACCACGGTGGTTGGAGACCAGGTCCTTGTCGGTTTTAAAGAGGCAGAGTTGAAGGAAGCCTTACAGATCTGACACGGGCAAACAAGAAGAACCTCATACAGCACCAGCCTGTCTGACTGGAATATCAGGATACAAACATGACAACTCTCTCATCAGCAAAAGGCGACACGGTTACATTGCGCTATAGTATAATTTTTGAAGACGGCACCACAATCGGTGATAAGAAAGCCAAGCCGCTTACCTTTAAAATCGGTTCAGGAAAAGTTTTTCCGGTATTAGAAGATGGTGTAATTGGTATGAAGATCAACGAGACTCGACGGATCACGGTAAGTGCAGAGCAAGGTTACGGCAGCTATAATAAAGAGCTGGTATTACGCGTTGAACGTGATGCGTTCCCCGAAGACCTGACCCTCGTTCCAGGCCGTACAGTTCAATACCAGAATCGTGACGGTGAGCGAGCAAATTTTGTTGTTCAGGAAGTAAATAAAGACATTGTTGCACTGGACGGAAACCATCCCTTGGCCGGACAGGAATTGATCTACCAGTTGGAATTACTTGAAATTAACTAATCGAAATTCGGTGTGGAAAAGAGCGGTATCAGAGAGAGAAGCTGATACCGCTCTTTTGTTTGTGGTCGAAGATCGGTCGGATTAGCCTTGGATATCCATCGGGATATCGCCCAGACCGCGGGCAGTATCCGTGGTAAGCCCTTCGATGACCTTGGTATGGCCGTCTTTTTCAATGGTCAGCGTGAAGGTTCTGTCGTCCGCCAGACCTTTTAACCAGAAGTCACCGAAATTGTTTGTGGTTTCGGTATATGTCTCTCCGGATTCAGTGTCCTTCAAGGTGCATGATGCCCCGATAATGACTTCTTCAGCGGTGGGTTCGTACAGGGTTCCGGCGATAAATTTCTTTGGCAACCCTTTGTAATAGACCCGAGATTTTGTTTTTATTTCAGGGCGATAAGAATCTGCTTCAGCAATAAAATCGGCAAAATCTTCTTCTTCGCCGAAACGCAGGGCCTCGGTTGGGCACTGATCAACGCACCGGGGTACTGTCCACTCTTCCGGATCGTTGTCCAGCAGGTGGCTGCAGCCGGTACATTTCTGGGCCAGGTTTAATTGTTCGTTGAAAAAGATTGCATCGTGCGGGCAGGTATCGGCACACAGTTTACAACCGATGCATTTTTCCGGGTCAATGATGACCAGGCCGTCTTCACGCTTGTGGATTGCCTCGGCTTTGCACTGTTCGATACAGGGGGCATCGTCACAATGGTGGCAAAAAAACGGCGTATAGCTGACCTTTACATGGGGAACGTTCCCGTGAACCTTCTCGGTCAGGCCCATCCAGAACTGACCGGTATCCGGTTGAGGTTTTGCATACGGGGTCCAGTCATTGCCGACATGTTCGTCCTTGCAGGCTATTTGACAGCAATAACAACCGTTACAAACTGAGAGATCTACAACAAATACTTTCATTTTTCCTCACCTCCGTCAGTCAGCCAGGCATCGACACGCAGTCCTGCCGCCGGATCATATTTTCTTGCAAAGGCTTCTGGAAAATCGCGCCTCCAGCCGTCCATCTCTTCTCCGCTGACTTTTTGCACTTCAACGAGATACCCTCCAGCGATCTGGCCGACACAGTTTTCACTGGTAACGGCCCCGGGGGTAATGGTGTTGATGGCTCCGCCTCGTTCAATTTCTCCTGTCTTGATCGGGTCATGACGGGCGCCGTGGTCCACATAGGCAACTCCGGAACGAACTCGCTCCGTCACATAGGCACCGGCCAAAACAATACCGCGCTCGTTAAACACCTTGACGATATCACCGTTCTTGATACCTCTTTTTTCCGCTTCGCTGGGATGTAACCAGCACGGTTCATATTTGTACCCGTCCGGTCCGGTTACTTTCATGGTCGGAGTTTCCCGGGTCCAGGTGATGTCATCGCATTGGGCATGCACCCGCCATCTTCCATGATTGGACACAATCAGCAGCGGGTACATTCTGGCCCGATGACTGGAAAGTCTCTCGTCATGGTTATGGCTCTTCTCAATCCATTTTGGGATTGGTCCACGCTCTTTGTCGTGAGGATAGGCATCCGCCAGAGCCTGGGAATAGAATTCAAGCTTGCCGGTCGGTGTTGTCAACGGATGTTTCTCCGGATCGTCGTAGAATTCGCGAAATCCTGGAGGATCTTCTGCCCAATCTTCTGCGGTTGGATAAATCCAATAACCTTTGTCTTGCAGCTGCTCCCAGGAAACCAGCTTTTCGCCGCCCATGTGGCCCCAGACAGCCTTCTGCAGGTCGGCGTTCGTCTTGCCCTGAGTCATTTCCTCATATTTACCTTCAAATTTCTTGGCTACTTCCTGTACGCATTCGGCATCGCTTTTTGATTCACCAACCGGTTCGATGGCTTTTTCAGCGATCATGATGTTGGGCTGCATCGTGCCCTGACGGATATTGGTTATGATGTCATCAATTTCCATATAGGTGTTGGCGGGCAGAACGATATCTGCGTAGACACAATCATTCTCAAACCACGGGTGCTGAGCGACGAAGCACTCGATTTGGGGACTTCTCATCGCAACTTCTGTTTCGTGTCCGTAATTCCAGCAGGTAATTCTACAGGGGCAGTCGGACCAGATCATGTGGATTGGTACACCCTCTTTTTCCTTTTCTATTGGATAGGTATACTCAACAAACTGATCGTGGACCAGCGCGTTCTGGGCACCGGTGCCGCGGAAAGTAATCGGCTCGTCGGTGAGGAAGGCGTTCTGAATCAGTGTTTTTGGAATAACCTGGTTCTGCCAGGCGGATACGGCGCTGAGTACCGGTAGAGCAAGTTGTTCTTCAATTTCTGGATTCCAGAAAAAGGTACCGGCCAGTCCTTCTGCCCGCGGTAACCCAAAGTAGGTCCATTGGTGCTGATGTACGCCTGGTCCTCCGAGTCCCTGCATGCCGAGCATGATGCATTCGAGACGAGCTGGTTCATGGGAAAACGGTCCACGAATAAAACCGCCGCCGAAGTAGTGGGCAATCGATGTTGTCTTGGTGCCGAATTCGCGTGCAAGCGCTTTAATAGTCCATACCGGAACCCCGCATTTCGGTGAGGCCCACTCAGGTGTTTTGGGAATGTCATCCTCTTTACCGAGAACATAATCGGCAACTTTATCCATACCGACGGTGTGGGTTTCGACGTATTCCTTGTTGTAGGTACCTTCCTGCAGCCACATGTAAATGATTGCCAGTTGAAGGGCTGCATCGGTATTGGGTAGAACCGGGATCCATTTATCGGCATGAATGGCCGCACCGTAGTTGCAGTCCGGACAGACATATACCTGCTGGATGCCCACCTCGGTGAGGAAATAGCATAGACGACTGGCAAACTGGCCAACAAAACCCCATGGGGTGGTTTCCGGATCGCAGCCCCAGAACAGCACCATGTCAGCATGATCAATGGTGTCTTTGACAATATTGGCTGCCGGATACATGATGCCTTGGGCACCTTGTCCCCAGACATGCTTGGCTCCCCAATACCAGCCTTCCCAGCTATCGGGATTTCGTACCTGAAGGGTAAAACCGCCGAGATATTCGAGTAAAACTCCGGGGTGACCGTGTGGCGTATTTATGGTCTTGCACTCACCGTGGCCGTCGCCCTGCATCAGAACGGCATTATAGCCATATTCTTTATGCACGCGTTTAATTTCATTGGAGATCAGATCAGTTGCTTCATCCCAGGAAATACGAACAAATTTGCTTTTTCCACGATTCTGCGGGTTACGCTCCCCATAGGGGTCCCAGTCGATTCTCTTCATTGGGAAGGGCACCCGGTTCGGGGAATAGACACGTTTCTTGTAGGCCAGAGAGAACGGGCCGGGTAATGATTTCCATGTAGGCTCGAGGGTTTTGCCATTGCGTTCCATTTTCCATTGGCGTATCTCTTCTTTTTTATATTTCCAGCCGTAGCGCATCGGCCGGACACGGACAATCTTACCATTTTTGACGTCAACCATGCCTTCGGCGCCACCACCGAAATAACCGCCGAGGCCAAGCGATCTCAACACAGTTTTATCTTTTGTTTTGAGCTGTGTCATTTGACTGTCTCCTCCGGTAAACATTTTATCAGGGCAGGTTTTTTCAGCCAACCTACCGTAGTGAAGGTACTTACTTAGTAACGGAACTGACTTCTGTTACGCTGCTTTGTTGTATCTTAAGTAATTTAAGGGTGTTAACGAGTCTCACCCCATAAGATAGCTTTTGTGTGACCAAGTAGCTATTGATTAATATTGCATTTCATATTACATGTCATTTGGGCATTGTCAAGCATCCTTTGCACTTTTGTCGCTGATGGTGATCTTATTGGACGTGCGGAAATGCAGTCAAATTTTTGTGGTTAGTAGAATTGTATCTCCATTTTTAAAACTATTGAAGGGGTCGGTTTGAAAAAAAACAAAAACCTTACCTTGAAGGTTTATAATCGTATTATCGAACTGATGCTTAATTACGAAATCGTGCCAGGCCAGCGCCTGGTATTTGTTGATTTGGCAAAGCAACTTAGGGTCAGCAGAACTCCGGTGAATAATGCTTTGAGTATTCTGGCTCAGGAGGGATATCTCGATTTTGTTCCCAACCAGGGGTACTCGGTTCGCAGACTATCAAAAAAAGATGCCCAGGAGCTCTACGAGATCCGTGAGATTCTCGAAATCGGCTTTATCGGGCAGGCTCTTCGCAAGGTAACTGATAAACGGCTGCAGAAAATTGAAAAACATAAAAATGCATACGAACAGGCGATTGCAAACCGAAATTTCCGAAAACTATTTATACTCGACACCGAGTTTCATCTGGCAATTCTCTCCATGGCCGAAAATAAAATTCTTACCGCCAGATATAAAGATATCTGTCAAAAGATATTTCTGAGAATACGAATTGAAGAACTTAAAATGGATCGGATTAAAGTGATTCGAGCTGAGCACGACAAACTTTTTGAAGCGGTTTGCTTCAAAGATGTCGGTGCTGCCAGAGACATTATTACAATACATCATCAGAATTCTCGGCACTCCCTGTTTTCAGTCATTTTTCAGGAAAAGTTTGAGGCAGTTGAGTATGCCAATTGAAGCCGAGTTCCCGGATAAAACGAACCCATTAAGATGAAATAGGCCCTTACTGCGGGCGTTATGGAATATTTGCCGGAGCGTTTGACGGACAGCTCAAGTTTGACGGACAGCTCAAAGATGTTTTCGTGATGAATCTTTAAGCAATAGTTTTACGTGAAACGTAAAGAAGTGGCGATACTGTCCGGATAGGCAAACCGATTTTCCAGAACTAGTCTCATTTCCCGCATTTACTTTTACGGGGACTACCCGCCTGATTAAAAAAGGAGATTATTCATCTTTGTCCATTTGTTCTATTTTACTTTGGCGTACA
>JAQYVS010000344.1 GCA_030145365.1 Desulfofustis sp.
ACCGACTTTCGATCCTGATCCTTAACCCGGTAACGTTTGGCGTTTAGAACATCCGGCAGATTCCGCTTGCCATTGCTGGAGACAACACCCGTTTGTTGTGATTTGTCGGACTGCTCCGAGCGTTCCTTGGTATTGAGTACCTGGGAATCTCTTGAGCCGTCACGATAAACGGTCAGTCCTTTGCAGCCAAGATTGTAGCCAAGCACATAGGCCCGCTCAACATCCCCACGGGTGGCAGTGGAAGGAAGATTGATTGTTTTTGAAATAGAACTGTCCACCCCGCTCTGCTGCAAAATACCCTGCATCTTAATATGGTCATCGGGACTGATATCCTGGGCTGTCCGGAAAACTTCCTGCCATTTGTCAGGAATTTCGGAATGGCCGATCACCGTACCGCTGTCGGCCACCTTAGTCATCAGTGTATCAGAATAAAAACCTTCAGCCCTGGCAATCTGCTCAAAATATTTATTGATCAGGATCAGCCGATCACCATCCATCACATGCTTTATCATAACGATGGAAAAATAAGGCTCACAGCCTGATGCACAGTCGGCAATCATAGACACGGTGCCGGTGGGCTGAATCGAAGTAAGGGCTGCATTTCTTCGTGGATCGTAGTCACAGGAACCGTCGTCAAAGGCAGGAAAGGCACCTTTATCTTTGGCCAGTCGTACCGATTCCTTCTCGGCTGTCTCACGGATAAACACCATGACTTCTGATGACAGCTGACGTCCTTCATCGCTGGCATACGGGATTGCCAGCTGGATCAGCATATCGTGCATCCCCATGATACCCAATCCGATTTTTCTGGTTTTCAGTGTCATCTTCTCAATTTCCGGGATCGGGAAACGATTGCAGTCGATAACGTTGTCCAGAAAAATTGTCGCCGTTCTGACCGTATCTTCCAGACGCTCATAATCAACTTCGCCATCCTTGACGAACCTGGCCAGATTGATTGAGCCGAGATTGCAGCTCTCATAAGGAAGCAGCCACTGCTCACCACACGGATTGGTAGCTTCAAACAGACCCAGATGCGGCGTCGGATTATCCTTGTTGGCACTGTCTATAAACAAAACACCCGGCTCGCCGTTCAGCCAGGCCAGGTCGACGATCTGCTCAAAAACATCCCGGGCCTTGAGTTCTTCTCTGACGTTACCGGTTGATGGCTCCAGCAATTGATAGCTACCATCCACTTCCAGGGCCTTCATGAAGGCGTCGGTTATGGCCACACTGAAATTGAAATTGTTAAATTTTTCCTGATCCTGTTTAGCTGCTATGAAGTCCAGGATATCGGGATGATCGATACGCAACACCCCCATATTGGCCCCGCGCCGCTTACCACCCTGCTTTATGGTCTCAGTAGCGGCATCAAATACAGCGGCAAAAGACAGCGGTCCCGAGGCAACGCCCTGGGTAGACTGGACCGAGGCGTTTTTAGCACGCAGACGGGAAAAGGCATAACCGGTCCCGCCTCCGGTTTTATGCACCAGTGCACCATTTCTGATGGCCGTAAAGATACCGTCCATGGAGTCTTCTACGGGTAATACGAAGCAGGCGGAAAGCTGCCCCAGATCTGTACCTGCATTCATCAAACAAGGTGAATTGGGCAGAAAATCCATCTGGTACATCATGTCGAAGAAGCGCTGCCGCAATTTGTTGTAGTCCTTCGGCTTCTTCTTGCCGGTGGCAACTGCATCGCCGACACGCTTACACAAAAGTTCCCAGGTTTCTACGGGATTTCCTTCCTGATCCTTTAGATAATATCTTCTTTTTAAAACGGTTTCTGCCGTTTCAGTCAACAGCTGGCTGGCCCCTTCAGGCGCCATCACCTCTTCTCCTTCAACATAAGGCTCGAGCATAGTTCCACCAAAAAAAATTCGTTCATTCTGATTATTCAGACAAGGATTGGGGCTCATCTCTCCTGAAGAACCCGTGTTCATTGTAACCCGGTTTGCCTTGGGTTAGCTGACATAAGCATATACACTACATTTATTGCCCTCACAAGCAGAAACTACAACATATTGTGTACATTTCGAAATAAGCTCAGAAAATTGAGCTGATACACTGAGGAGGGAAAAACAGGTTAAGGTTGTTGCTTTAACTTCTCAACATGCTTGATATTTTCCCGGGCAATCTCTATGAGATGAACTGGACCTGACACAGAACCGTTTGGATCAATTACGGCCTGGTCTGTATTGGTGTCGATAACCCGCTGATATATTGTGATCGCCTGGTCGTATTCTCCATCTTTCTCATAGGCGACACCGAGATTAATCAAGGCGTACGGATTCATCGGATCAATGGAGAGTGCCTGTGACAGATAGGCTTTAGCTTCGTCGATCTTGCCTTCACTGAGTTTATCAAAGCCG
>JAQYVS010000024.1 GCA_030145365.1 Desulfofustis sp.
ATTGCAGTAGAAGAACAGCTGGAATTGCTCGAACGGGGAGTTGTTGATTGTATATCCCGTGATGAATTAAAAGCAAAACTGGAGCGAAGTGTCAAAACAGGTAAACCTTTGAAGGTCAAGACTGGATTTGATCCAACCGCACCGGATCTGCACGTTGGCCATACAGTGTTGATCCAGAAGATGAAACATTTTCAAGATCTTGGTCATGAAGTTTACTTTCTGATAGGGGATTTCACCGGATTTATTGGAGACCCCACCGGTAAGTCTGAAACCAGAAAACCTCTGACCAAAGAAGATATTGCTAAAAACGCAGAAACCTATAAAGAACAGGTTTTCAAAATTCTTGATCCAATAAAAACTAAAATTGCCTTTAACAGCGAGTGGCTCGGTAAGATCGATTCGTTTGATATGATCAGGCTGGCATCGGAGCTGACTGTAGCCAGAATGCTTGAGCGCGATGATTTTAAGAAGCGTTTTGAAGGCGGGCGCCCTATTTCTATCCATGAATTTCTTTATCCGCTGATTCAAGGGTACGATTCGGTTGCAATGGAGGCAGATGTCGAACTTGGCGGAACAGATCAGCTCTTTAATCTGCTGGTGGGCAGAGATCTCCAGCGTTCCCGTGGTCAGGAGCCGCAGATAGTTCTGACCATGCCCCTGCTGGAGGGCCTCGACGGGGTTAACAAGATGAGCAAATCGCTTGACAATTATATCGGCATCACTGAATCTGCCAACGATATTTTCGGCAAGACTATGTCGGTTTCAGACGATTTGATGTTTCGTTACTATGAGTTGCTCAGTGATCTGGCAAAAACTGAAATCGAGGAGTTGAAACAGGGCCTCGAAAAGGGGACACTGCATCCAAAAGAAATAAAACAGAAACTCGCTCGAGAATTGACGCAAAGATTTCATTCTGCCGATGCCGCACTACAGGCTCAGCAGAATTTCGACAACGTTTTTGCCAAAAAGGATATTCCCGATGATATTGCTGAGTATGCGATTCAGGCAGATGAAGCTGTCTGGCTGCCTAAACTGCTGGTAGAGAGCGGACTTGTTTCATCTACCTCTGACGGCAGAAGAATGATTAAACAGAACGCAGTCAGTCTCGATGGTGAGAAGGTGACCGATACCGACTTTTCCGTTGAGCCCCAGGGAAGCGTCATCATAAAGGTTGGAAAAAGAAGGTTCAGCAAGATCGTCTTCAACTGATACGTTTTATCTTTCACTATCAATTGCGTTATTCGGGATACGGACGGGATAGGGAAATGCAGTATACGGAGTCACTTTACTAACCGACTTTTGTACCCCGAACTGCCAGCGTATTAGAAACTGCTTATTGATGGAAGGAAGATAGTAAGAGCAAAAGAAAGGGGCCGAATCAAAACTTTGATTCGGCCCCTTTTCTGCTCAGAACGTCTCTAGTAACTTACTCGTCTGATTTTATCCCAAGCTACACCTTCTCCACACGAACCGCACAGACCTTGGTTTCCGGAATTTTAGCTACCGGATCTAACGCTGCGTTGGTAAGGACGTTGGTCGGACTTTCGGCAAAGTGGAAGGTCATTGACACCAGTCCCGGCGGGCAGATTTTGGTTAACCTGGTTTTTACCTGCGTTTTGCCGCGTCGTGAACTTACCTGTACCATTTCACTGTCCTCGAGTCCCAGGGCTGCCGCATCCTTCGGGTTGATTTTCAGTAGTTCCTCGCTTGCCAGCTGATCAAGACCTTCTACTCGCCTGGTCATGCTGCCGGTGTGATAATGAAAGAGACTCCGATCCGTAGTCAACAGGAGTGGATACTCATCATCGGGCAGTTCTGCCGAATCCGTAAATACCAGCGGCATCAGTTTTGCTTTGGTAGTTGGCGTGCTAAATTGTTCTGTGTGCAGAATCGGTGTCCCCGGATGATCCTGGGTTGGACATGGCCATTGCAGCCCTCCATTTTCCAGCCGATCATAGGTAATACCGCCGTAGCTTGGCGTAAGCGAAGAGATCTCCGCCATAATTTCTTCCTCAGTACTGTAATCAAATCCCTCCGCACCCATTTTCTTGGCGATAGCGGCAACAATCTGCCAGTCCGGTTTCGCTTCACCTCGTGGTGCGATAGCTTGACGTACCCTCTGCACGCGTCGTTCTGTGTTGGAGAAGGTACCGTTTTTCTCGGCAAAGGAAGCTGCCGGCAATACCACATCGGCCATTTTCGCGGTCTCGGTCAGAAAAATATCCTGAACTACCATAAAATCGGCACGCTCCATGGCTTCAATTGCATGATTGGCATTTGCTTCGCTCAAATACGGGTTTTCTCCGACAAGAAATAGAGAGGTTATCTTTCCATCATGGATCTGATCAAAAATTTCTGCATGGGTCAATCCTTCGGCTGCAGACAGTTTTGTACCCCAGGCAGCTTCAAATTTTTCCTGGATTTCCGGCTTGAAAACCTTTTGATAACCAGGATAGACGTCTGGCAAGGCACCCATATCACAGGATCCCTGGACGTTGTTCTGGCCTCGCAGCGGATTAACGCCGCTAGAAGCTTTGCCGATATTACCGGTGACCAGTGCCAGGTTACTCAGAGCCCAGACATTGTCTGTACCGTGGCTATGCTGGGTAATACCCATGCAATAAAGAATCGCCGACGGTGCGTTTGAGGCATATATTTTTGCTGCTTTGCTGATGAGATCTGCTGAGACACCGGTTATTTTTTCTACAGTGTCAAGATCAAATGCAGCCAGTGAGGCAGCGAACTCATCGTAATTCTCACAGCGGGATTTAATGAATTCCATATCCGCCAAACCTTCATCGATGATCACCCGGATCATACCCATAATCAGCAATACATCAGTTCCCGGCCGATGCTGGAGATGCAGGGTTGCATGTCTACATAAATCAATCTCTTTGGGGTTGGCAACGATCAGTTTAGCGCCGTTGCGGGCAGCTTTTTTAACCTGCAGGGCAAGAACCGGATGTGCCTGGGTGGTATTGGTGCCGATGGCAAAGATCGTTGATGCATCCCCGATCTCCGCAATCGAGTTGGTCATTGCGCCGCTTCCAAGACTGGTGGCCAGACCGGCCACGGTGGGGGAGTGTCAGAGCCGGGCGCAGTGATCAATGTTGTTGGTTCCCATCACTGCCCGGGTAAATTTCTGGATAAGGTAGTTATCCTCGTTGGTGATACGCGCCGAGGCGAGGGCTGCAAATTTATCGCCTTTGCTGGTGGAAAACTTTTCGGAAATCTTCTCCAGTGCTTCATCCCAGGACGCTTCTTCAAGTTTACCGTTCTTTTTAATCAACGGAGTTGTCAGTCGTTCCGGATGGTTGATAAATTTATATCCAAAACGTCCTTTAACGCAAAGAGATCCTTTGTTGACTGGATTATCTTTGTCCCCGCTGACAGATACGATTGTATCTCCCCGCACTCCGAGCATGATTCCACAGCCCACCCCGCAATAGGTACAGATGGACTTGACTTCACGCATCGGTTGAAGGGTGTCCTTCATAGACAATGCTGCAACAGGACAACGGACGACACACTCACCGCAGGATTCACATCTGGATTCTGCAATCGGTTTGTTGCCCAGGGTCGAAATCAGACTGGCTACCCCGCGTTGGGCGTAGTCAATAGCATTGATATTTTGAAGTTCATCGCAGGTACGTACACAGATTCCACACATAATGCATTTGGTGTGATCGATATCGAAAAACGGATTTGAAGTGTCCATGGGTAATGGACGTACCGATCGTCTGTATCGCTTCAGACTGTCTGGGGTGATGCCGACATAATGAGCAACCTTCTGCAGTTCACAATTGGCATCAGCCTCACAGGTCAGACAGGTCATTGGATGATTGGCGACAATCAA
>JAQYVS010000039.1 GCA_030145365.1 Desulfofustis sp.
AATAGTGTCATCAAGCGTTGTTCGGGCAAGGTTGTCTGTGAGAAGCCTAAATCTGTTCTGGTCAGGTTCAACGGCTGTCAGAGTTTGTGACGAGGTCTCTTTTGTCTTTTTCGCCAACAATGCCAGATGGCTCGTTTTACCACCGAGACCGGCACAGCAGTCAAGATAGGAGTAACCTGCTGCAAATGTGGCCAATAGAGGGGTAGCGAGCTGTGCTGCCTGGTCTTGAACCTGAAATGCCCCCTGTTCAAAACCAGCGATGGATTCGATCGAGCCATGGTGGTCGGGAAGGATTATGGCGTATGGACTATATGCTCCTTCAAGGGCCTCGATCTTGTTTTGTTTGAACCAGGCGAGTAGATCCCGCTTCTTTTCTTCTGAATTTGCCCGTAAACAGAGTACCGGCTCAAGGTTGTTGTGCTGACAGAGCTGTCTTGTCTGCTCGGTTCCGAATCTGTTTTGCCACCGTTTGATCAGCCAATTCGGGTGATTCAGAAATAAAAGGTCGTCATTCCCCGCCCCCCGCGGAACCGGTAATTGTTCTTTTTGGCGCAGACTTGCTCTGAGTACACCGTTGACAAAACCCTGCAATTGTTTGGCAAAGCCTTTGGCTCTGACAACGTTAACCGTCTCATTTACTGCGGCCGATGGTGGAATCCGGTCAAGAAAGAATAGTTGGTAAAGACCGGCCAACAGTGCCTGACGGATAAATGGCTTTATTTTGTTGACGGGCTGCGTACAGAGTAATTCGAGTAATTTATCCAGGTAGCTACGATTTCTCAGCACGCCGTAGCTGATTTTCATCGCCAGATGGCGCTCGTTATCACGCAGCCTGCATTCTTCAACGACCCGATCAAAAATAATGGTCAATGAATTTTTTGTTTTTTCGAGCTGATATAATGTCTCGGCGGCAGCATAACGGCCAGTTTTCTTCATGAGGCTTACTCAGTGAATCAAGTTTGTGAGATCTATCCTATCCGACCGACAGTATAATCATTGATTGAATCTACGGCTCAAATAGATGATCTGTTTTTTATACTTGCGCTGAAAAATCTCATCATCAACTAGACAGCAGCCTCGCCTGTTGTTACGATTGTCAGTCAAAGATCGGCTTGTCAGGGATTTAGGGGAAACAGGAGAAGATAATGGTACATATGACCCGGAACATCAGTCTTACAATAGTTTCCGTGGTACTATCGCTGGTACTATCCTTGCCGGTGTCGGCAATTACCCTTGAAAAAGTCAAAGAAAAGGATCATCTACTCTGTGGTGTTTCAACAGAGCTTACAGGGTTTTCCCGCACTGATGAGCAAGGCAACTGGCATGGCCTGAATGTTGATATATGCCGGGCTGTCGCAGCGGCAGTGCTGGGCGATGCTTCCAAAGTAAAATTTGTATCGCTGACAGATAAGAATCGTATGGCGACGCTGCAGTCCGGTGATGTTGATCTTCTTTCAATGAATATTCCCTGGAGTCTGAGTTATGACAGCTTGATCGGTCTTAATTTCACAGGAGTTACCTTCTATGACGGTCAGGGATTTATGGTTCCGGTTAAACTCGGGGTGACCAGTGGCCTGGAGTTACAAAGGGTAAATGTCTGCCTAGAGTACAAAAAGATAGGTGCAGCAAATCTTGGTGATTATTTCAAGGCCAATGGGCTGGCATATAAACTTGTTGAACTCGATGAAGCAGCCTATCCTATACAGGCCTTTGAAGCTGGGAAATGTGATGTGCTGAGCGGTGATATTTCCAGTCTTTACGCCAGGAAAATGGATCTCGCCGAACCCAACGATTATAAGGTTTTACCGGAAATCATTTCGATAAAGCCCCTGGGGCCGGTTGTACGTCAGGGTGATGCTGGCTGGTTCAACATCGTTAAATGGACATTGTTCACCCTGGTTATTGCCGAAGATAGCGGAATTACTTCTGAGAATATTGATTCTTTGAAGGACAGCGAGAACCTGGAGGTAAGAAGATTATTAGGTCTTGAAGGGATCAAAGGAAAAGGACTCGGACTTGCTGATGACTGGGCATATCAGGTTATCAAGCAGGTTGGTAATTATGGTGAACTATTTGAACACAATCTTGGACAGAGCTCAGAATTGAAGATGGATCGCAACCTCAATGAGCTTTGGAATCGGGGTGGTTTACATTTTGGACCCTCATTTCAGTAATACAGGAGTTTCGCATACATTTGCATATTCATTGGTTACAGCACGTTGAGTTCGAAGGGCTTGGAATGATCAATTCATGGATTAAACAGCGGGGACATAAGCTCAGCTGTACACGTTTCTGGGCCGATGATCCGCTGCCGGAAACTGAATCGATCGACATGCTTATTGTCATGGGCGGGCCAATGGGCGTCAGTGACCAAGCAATCTATCCCTGGCTGATCGATGAAAAAGTATTTATTCGCCGGGTGCTTGGTGATGATGCTGTAGTACTTGGAATCTGTCTTGGTGCCCAACTCCTGGCTGATGCTCTCGGGGCTGATGTCTACACAAATTCCGAAAAGGAGATCGGCTGGTTTCCAATCACTGCCCAAAACTCACTTCCCCAATGGGCAGCGAACATATTTCCTTCCGAGATGATGATGTTTCACTGGCATGGTGATACATTTGACATTCCAATTGACGCAGTTCCGCTCTGTTCAAGCCGTGGTTGCACGAACCAGGGCTTTGCTCTTGGCAACCGGGTCGTTGGCCTGCAGTTTCATCCGGAGATTACTCATGATGGGGTTGCCAGCTTAATCAAGCATTGC